>CAZLRL010000477.1:0-2483 GCA_964561645.1 uncultured Desulfobacterales bacterium | reverse complement strand
TTCTAGATCCTTCACTTCGTTCAGGATGACAGAAAAATAGGTTTTGCAACAGCTTGTAGATCCTTCGCTACGCTCAGGATGCCAGGATTGATTTTCGCAAAAGTCCCTGGCTCAAGACTCCAAGTTTGACGTTAATTGCTCCCAGGCAAAATTCTTCGCAGGGTTGGAGGCGGCCCCCCCCCCGACCACGCACAGGCGAGACGCCTGTGCCACCAGGCTTTTCATGGTTTAAGAGAGCCGCGGGCTCAGGGGCGGCGGTTATCGAAAGTTCTCCAGCGGCCATTTTCTGGCAGAGCGGCCGTCCCTGGCCGCCCATGGTCCCGGCGGGCACGGAGGCCCGCCCCACCAAAATCTTCCTTTTTTGGGTCCGACGAAAAGCGAGAGTCGCTTCCCTTTCCCGCCCCAGGGCCTCCTTCGAAAGGCTTCCAGTGCACCCGTAGGGCGGGCGTCCCGCCCGCTAATTCTCGGAGCCTCATGGTCGGCGGGCGGGACGCCCGCCCTACATTTATGATGTAAAAATAACTCCTTACGAGAAGTTTATAGGGCGGGGCTGCGGCCACCGCTCTACGCTCAGGATGCCAGGATTGATTTTCGCAAAAGTCCCTGGCTCAAGACTCCAAGTTTGACGTTAATTGCTCCCAGGCAAAATTCTTCGCAGGGTTGGAGGCGGCCCCCCCCCCGACCACGCACAGGCGAGACGCCTGTGCCACCAGGCTTTTCATGGTTTAAGAGAGCCGCGGGCTCAGGGGCGGCGGTTATCGAAAGTTCTCCAGCGGCCATTTTCTGGCAGAGCGGCCGTCCCTGGCCGCCCATGGTCCCGGCGGGCACGGAGGCCCGCCCCACCAAAATCTTCCTTTTTTGGGTCCGACGAAAAGCGAGAGTCGCTTCCCTTTCCCGCCCCAGGGCCTCCTTCGAAAGGCTTCCAGTGCACCCGTAGGGCGGGCGTCCCGCCCGCTAATTCTCGGAGCCTCATGGTCGGCGGGCGGGACGCCCGCCCTACATTTATGATGTAAAAATAACTGTTTACGAGAAGTTTATAGGGCGGGGCTGCGGCCACCGCTCCCGGCGTGCACGGCACGCCCTATAATACCGTTTTCGGTTTTCGGTTTTTTGTAAAAAGAAATAAGAATATCCATTAGTTACATTGCAAGTTTGTTTCATTTGAAAGCGAAATTGGTATAAATTAGGTATGGGTCCAAAGGATTGAACCCACAGGGCCGCCCCCCACAGGCCAATTATGAAGGGAAGCACCGGTGGCACAGGTTTTCAACCTGGGTCGGCGCAGGCAAAATTCTCTGGCCAACCTGGCCACCCCGCAAAACGAAAATCTTCTCGTAGGGGCGGGGTTACCCCGCCCCTACAAAGCGACTCTCATGGTAAAGCCTGCGGCTGCATTCTTTCCGTCCAAGACAGACAAGCTTCATCCGCAGAAGATCTGACTCGATTCACCTTGACATGCGGGTGAGAGGAATTATTTATTAATTATCATTGGTTCGACTAACATTCAGGAGGGCCAACGGTTTTTCCTGCCGCCCAAGCTGCGGCAGTGACAGCCGACTTGAATCCCCCCACTGGAAAAATTCCGGGAGAACGCCATGGCCAAGTACAAGAAGCTGTTGGTGGCAATCGACGGTTCATCGTCAAGCATGCAAGCCCTGGGACAGTCCTTCAAGCTCAGCAAACAAGGAACCCTGGGCGTCTCCGTGGCCCCTCCTTACACGGTTGATTTACGGGTCGACGCGGAGGAGGGCATTAAAAGCCTGTTGCGAGAGCCCTGTGAAACCGCATTGAACAAAGCCTCCGAGATGGCCCAGGCCGCGGGCGCCGAGGTTTTCGGTATCTGCGCCATGGGCCAGCCTCACGAGCGCATCGTCGATCTGTCCGAATCCGAAGGCTGTGACCTCATCGTGGTGGGGGCCAAGGGCATGCTCTCCATAGAGAAGGCCTTTATGGGGGACGTCACCGCCAAGGTTATCGGCTACAGCGTCAAAGACGTTCTGGTGGTGCCGGATAAGACCGAACTGGGCCTGGACCGAATCCTGCTGGCCACCGACGGCTCGGAATACAGCCGGCGGGCCACGGTGCGGGCCATGGATTTCGCCGCCTCCTACGGCACCGAGCTTTTGGTGGTCTCGATTGTGGAAATCTCCTCGGAGGTTTATTCCATTGCCCCGGAGGTGGTGGAAAAGAAGGTATCCGAGGCGGAGGAGTATCTGGCCGGGATCAAAAAACAGGCCGAGGCCAGGGGCATCAAATACCAGGACTTTGTCCGGGACAGCGAGGTACCTTACGATATTATCACGGAGATTGCCCAGGACAGGCACGCCGGGCTTATTGTCATGGGCTCCCACGGGAGAACGGGTTTGACCAGAATCCTCATGGGCAGCACGGTGGAGCGGGTCATTTCCCAGGCCCCCTGCCCGGTTTTAGTGGTGAAAAGCTAGGGCGACAGCTTCGGTATCCCGCCTGACTTTTTGCCTTGG
>CAZLRL010000476.1:0-2487 GCA_964561645.1 uncultured Desulfobacterales bacterium | reverse complement strand
GGGCCAGGGCCACCTGGTGGCGGAGGGGCGCATTCTCTGGCGGGCCATGCGGGCCCGGCGCCTGTTCGCGTCCATGATTTTCTGGGGGCCGCCGGGCTGCGGCAAGACCACCCTGGCCCGGGTGCTGGCCCGGGAGCTGGACGCGGAGTTTTTCGCCTTGAGCGCGGTCACCGTGGGGGTGGCGGAGGTGCGCAAACTGGTGGACCAAGCCCGGCGCCTGAGGGAGGCCGGCCGCCGCACCGTGTTGCTTCTGGATGAGATTCACCGCTTCAACAAGGCCCAGCAGGACGCGCTTTTGCCCCACGTGGAGGAGGGTTTGCTGACCTTGATCGGCGCCACCACGGAGAACCCCTACTTCGAGATCATCGGCCCCCTGTTGTCCCGCACCCGGGTTTTTGTGTTCGAGCCCCTGTCGGAGGCGGAACTGGGCGCCATTTTGACGCAGGCCCTGGCGGACCGGGAGCGGGGTTTGGGGGACCGGCAGGTGGAAATGGCCGGTGAGGCCCTGGAATATCTGGGGCAACGCTCCGGGGGCGACGCCCGCCGGGCCTTGAACACGCTGGAACTGGCGGTCCTGAGCACCACGCCCGCTTCCGACGGGGTCATCCGGATAGACCTGGGGGTGATCCGGGAGTGCCTGCCCCGCCGGGAATTGTTATACGACAAAAAGGGGGAGGCGCATTACGACACCATTTCGGCGTTTATCAAAAGTGTGCGGGGCTCGGACGTGGACGCGGCCCTGTACTGGCTGGCCCGGATGCTTAAGGGCGGCGAGGACCCCCGCTTCATCATGCGCCGGCTTTTCATCCTGGCCTCCGAAGACATCGGCCTGGCCGATCCCCAGGCCCTGGGGCAGGTGGCCGCGGCCTCCCGGGCCCTCGAGTGGGTGGGCCTGCCGGAGGGGGAATACCACCTGGCCCAGGCCACCATCTACCTGGCGCTGGCGCCGAAGAGCAACAGCACCCAGGCCTATTTCGCGGCCAAGGCCCGCCTGGAAGAAACGGGTCTGACCGAGGTCCCCACCCACTTACAAGATGCCTCCCGGGGCGGCGCCGCCCTGGACCACGGGCGGGATTATCTTTATCCCCACGACTATCCCGGCCACTGGGTGGACCAGGCGTATCTGCCCGGGGAATTGGCCGATCAAAGCTTTTATGAGCCCGGTTCGGAAGGCCAGGAACCGAAACTGGCCGCGGCCTGGCGGGCCCGGCGCGGCTCTCGGGAAAAACCCTGAAAAATGGCACAGAATTTCCTGGTGCCATTTGGTATATATGGACAAACGTACCAAGAGATATTATAATTTAGACGATATAGGGGGAGCGCCGTATAACCAAGGGGGTGCTCCGATGACAAGGGTGCTATTTGTTGATGGTGAGCCGCACATCCAAAGGCTGTGCTTCGAGGAGCTGCGGGAAGAAGGGTATGAAGTCCAGGTGGCTGGGTCCGGGGGGGATGTAGTCCGCCTGGTGGACACCTTTCATCCTGACGTGGTGATCCTCGAAGTAGTGCTGCCTGACATGTCCGGTCTGGAAACCGGGAGAATTATTAAAGGAACCAGCAAAGATACCCGAGTAATTCTTTTTTCCCACTTCAAACCGCCCCACGAATTAAGTGATTGGGGGGCGGATGCCTTTGTCTTTAAATCTCCGGATTTGAACAACCTCAAAGAAACGGTGCGCCAGCTCAGGCGCGGCAACCGGGCAGCTTAAAGGGGGCGGCCATGGCGCTCATGGAAATCAGCGTGGTGCCCCTGGGGCTTGGCACTCCCAGCGTGGGGGATCATATCGCGGCGTTGGTGGATTTTTTGCACCAGCACCAGATTCCCCACCGGCTTACTGACATGGGCACCGTTATCGAAGGATCCCCGGCCAAGCTCCTGGAGTGGGCCCGCACCCTCCATGAATTGCCCTTTGAAAAAGGAGTGCAACGGGTCGTAACCCACATTACCATTGACGACCGACGAGATAAAAAGGTGTCTTTGGGTGACAAAATCACCTCGGTGGAAACCCGCTTTGCTTAGATACTATGGGAACAAACAACAAGGATTACTATCGCATTCTGGGGGTGGCACGCGATGCCACCCCGGACGAAATCAAAAAGCAGTACCGCAAGATTGCTCTGCAATTACACCCCGACCGCAATCCCGGGAATAAAGAAGCCGAAGACAAGTTCAAGGAGGCCGCCGAGGCCTACGAGGTCCTGAGGGACCCGGAAAAACGGCGGCTGTACGATCAGTACGGTCACGAGGGCGTCTCCTCCACCGGCTTTACGGGATTTCACGATTTCTCCGATATATTTCGCAGTTTCAGCGACATTTTCGAAGATTTTTTCGGGTTCGGGGATTTCGGCCCCCGGGAGGGGCGGCCCCTGGCGGGCAGCGATCTGCGGTACGATCTGACCCTGGACTTCATGGATGCCACCCTGGGCACCGAGGTGACCATCGAGGTGCCCCGGACCAGGACCTGCTCCACCTGCGGCGGCAGCGGC
>CAZLRL010000475.1:0-2490 GCA_964561645.1 uncultured Desulfobacterales bacterium | reverse complement strand
GTGGCACAGGCTTTCCAGCCTGTGCCAGCGCCGGCTTAGCCTCGCGGCTACATTTTGCCAGAAGCTCAGGAGTTAAGGGCATAATCGGTTTTTATAATTTTATCTCTCGATTATTTCTTGAATTCAGGGGCCAAGGCAAGGGATTTCCGAGGCGTAGAGGGAAATTCTAACAGATACTGGAAAACCTATCTTTATGTCATCCTGAACGAACCGTCATGACCTAAAGATCACCACGAAGCATGAAAAATGCAGAACCGCCGCCCTCGGCGGTTTCCACGCCGGCGAGGGCGCCGGCGCTACATTGTCATACAAAGTGCAGGATCTCATGGTATTGTCAATACGAGCTTCTCCGCTGCGCTCAGAATGACATAATTGGCGAAAAAGGTATGGCAACCGCCTGTATTTGGGGAATGAATGTTGATGGTGCGCAGGGCGCACCCTACGTAATCTGCCTCATTTTTCAACCTTGAACCTTGAACTTTGCTGAGCAGAGGAGAAACCCATGGTCGCGCTCGAACCCGGGACGGTGCATGAAGATACCCTGGTGGTGGCCGAAGAGCATACGGCCGGGCATCTGGGGCACGGGGGCCTCAAGGTGCTGGCCACCCCCGTCATGGTGGCCCTCATGGAGGGAGCGGCCCGCAGCCTGGTGGACCCGCACCTGGAGCCGGGCTATCTGAGCGTGGGCACGGGTATCGATATCAAGCATCTGGCCGCCACGCCCCAGGGGATGCGGGTGACGGTCCGGGCCGAGCTGGTGCGGGTGACGGGGCGCAAGCTGGAATTCAAAGTGGAGGTCTTCGACGAAAAAGAAAAAGTGGGGGAAGGCACCCACACCCGGGCCATCGTCAACCTGAAACACTTCTGGGATAAGCTGGAAACCAAGGCGGACATCGGGCTGGCCTAAAATTCAGTAACCAGTAACCAGTAATTGGTGGCAGCAAATATGGTGGGCAGAGCCTACCCATGTTTTTGTTACTGATCACTGATCACTCGCCACTGATTACTTGATAATGGAACGGAGGGAAAAGCACTAACCTGAATTTCCAGCCCTTCCCCCCAAAAAACCTTGGCCCTCACTTCATCTGCCGTACTTCGGCTTCGGCCAGCTCCAGGCGGGCCTGGACCAGGGCCTGGTATTTCTTCCGGGCCTTGTCCAGATCCCCGGCCCGCATGGCCTTGAGCAGGTCGCCCTCCAGCTCCACCACCTCGAGGCGCGGATAGTAATCCATGGCCTCCTTCAGGTGGGCCAGCACGATCTTCCCGGTGAGGATGGGATGGTTGTTGGTGACGTTGGCGTCCGCGAACATGGTGCCGTGCTCCAGCTCTATTTCCAGCCCCTGGCGAAAATCCTCCAGGGGGATGTCCATGTTCTCCACATTGACGGCCTGGAGGATCACCTCGGCCTCCTTTGGGGACACCTGGGGCTCCTGGAGCTTGGTCCAATCGCTGATCTGGAGCTCCTGGCAGACCTTCTGCACTTCTTCCTTGGTGACATATTCCGGCAATTGCATGGTTCCTCCTATGATCGAAAAAAGTTCAAGGTTCAAAGTTCGTGGAGAGGCGCTCCGCATACATCTATAATGCATTCCCAAAGTACAGGGTGCACGGGTAAGGACCCCTGTGTCCTCGGCCCTGGCACGGTTTTGTAACCATCGCCGGCTCAGCTGCGACTGTCAGGAATTTCTCCAGGGGGGCCTGCGGCCCTGGGACAGGACACTGTCTCTCAGATTTTACGTTTCAGAAGAAAATTAACCATATTTTTTCTTATTTCTGTAGCCGCAGGCTGCAGCCTGTGTTTTGTCTCGTTATTTTGGGCGCCAGCTGAAGCTGGCGGCGACATTTTTCCCTGAATTTTTTGGCGGCGGGAAATTTCAGGCTTTAATGGCCGCAGCCAGGTTTTTTCCCAACTCGAAGCAATCCTCCAGGGTGTCTTCGGTGGGGGCGCCCTTGACCTGGATCACGGGTTCCACCACGTTCCAGTCGCCCTGGGAGGCAAATTCCTGCATTTCCTTGACCGCGCCGCCGGCCCAGCCGTAGGAGCCCAGGATTCCCAGAACCCGGTTTTGGGACACCTCTTTGGGGCTGAGAAAGTCCACCAGCAGCCGCAAGGGCGGGAACAGGCGGCTGTCGTAGGTGCAGCTCGCCAGCACCAGGCCCTGAAAGCGCCAGGCATCGGCCAGGATGTAAGACAGATGGGAGGTGGACGCGGGGTGCAGCCGGATTTCCTTTACTCCCCCTGCGGCCAGGCCCCGGGCCACGGTTTCGGCCATCCTCTGGGTGTTGCCGTACATGGAGCCGTAGACCACCACGGCGCCGGCCTCGGTCTGGTGGCTGCTCCAGCGGTCGTATTGGTCGATAACATGGCGGGGGTGCTGCCGCCAGACCGGACCGTGGGCCGAAGCGACGGTGCCGATGTCCACGTCCTTGAGGCGGCCGATGGCCTTTTGCACCATGGGGCTGAATTTGCCGATGACGTTGGCAAAATAG
>CAZLRL010000474.1:0-2491 GCA_964561645.1 uncultured Desulfobacterales bacterium | reverse complement strand
TTCCCTGGATATATTTTTGAGGTTAATGTTTTGTTGAGGGAATTATGAAAAGTTATATGGCCAAAAAATTCGAGGTGCCCCGACGCTGGTTCGTGGTGGATGCCCAGGGCAAGGTCCTGGGGCGTCTGGCCAGCCGCATCGCTATGGTGCTCCGGGGGAAGAACAAGCCTGAGTTTACTCCGCACATGGATACCGGGGATTTCGTGGTGGTGGTGAACGCCGGCCAGGTGAAACTCACCGGCAAAAAACTGGACCAGAAGATTTACTATCGCCATTCCGGGTACATGGGCGGTCTGAAGGAGACTTCGGCCCGGCAAATGTTGAAAAAGAAGCCGGCAGAGGTCTTGCGCCACGCGGTGCGGGGTATGCTCCCCAAAAACAGCTTGGGCCGCAATCAATTGAAAAAGTTAAAAATTTACACCGGAGCTGAGCATCCCCATGAGGCCCAGCAGCCGGTGCCCCTCACCTGGGAGGATTGATGGCTGACGCCTTCAACATTCACGCCGTAGGCAAAAGAAAGACCGCCGTGGCCCGGGTTTATCTGCGCCCGGGAAATGGCCGTATCGTGGTCAATCAAAAGGAATTTCAGGAATATTTTCCTCTTGAAACCACCCGCAACCTGGTCCGCCAACCCCTGGGTCTGGTGGACGTCGGCCCTGAATTGGACATCCTGGTGAATGTTCAGGGAGGCGGTCCCGAAGGACAGGCCGGGGCCATCAAGCATGGCCTGAGTCGGGCCCTGGTGGCCATGAACCCCGAGTTCAGGCCGATCCTCAAAAAAGCGGGCCTTTTGACCCGGGACCCCCGGATCAAAGAACGCAAGAAGTACGGTCGCCGGGGCGCTCGCCGGGGCTATCAGTACTCCAAACGGTAGTGCCGCGGTCATGACCGCCCGGGTAAAAGTGGCGGTGTTCGGGGCCTCTGGATATGCCGGGCTGGAACTCCTGCGTCTTCTGGCCCGACATCCGGGGGTGGAAATTACCGGCCTTACCTCCCGGGAATACCAGGGCCGCCCGGTGGCAGAAGTTTTTCCGACCCTGGCCCGCATTGTCGACCTTCCCTTTGTCCCTCCCGACCCTGCGACCATAGCTGAGACGGCTGAGGTGGTTTTTTTGGCCGTGCCCCACAAAACCGCCATGGAGCTGGTGCCGCCCCTTTTGGGCGCGGGCCTGCGGGTGGTGGATCTGAGCGCGGACTTCCGTTTCCGCCGGCAAGCGGTCTACGAAGCCTGGTATCAGCCCCACAGTGCTCCGGAACTCCTGGCCGAGGCAGTATACGGCCTGCCGGAATTGTACCGGGATGAGCTCCGCACCGCCCGGCTGGTGGGCAACCCGGGCTGCTATCCCACCTGCGTCATCCTGGGGCTCGCTCCCCTGGTGAAAGAAGGTCTGGTGCAGGCGGATTCTTTGATCGCGGATTGCAAATCCGGGGTCAGCGGCGCCGGACGGGGCGCCAGCCCCACCACCAGCTACTGCGAAGTCACCGACAGTTTCAAGGCTTATAAAGTAGCCGAACATCGCCACGCCCCGGAGATGGAGCAGGAGTTGAGCCTGCTGGCCGGTAAAACGGCCACAATCACCTTCACCCCCCACCTGGTGCCCATGAGCCGGGGGATTCTGGGAACGCTTTACGGGCAACTGGCCAAGCCCCTGACCGATCAATACCTGTTCGAACTTTACCAGGCTTTTTATCGGGACCATCCCTTTGTCCGGGTGCAGCCGCCCGGGACCTGGCCCTCCACCCAGCAGGTCCGGGGCTCCAACTACTGCGATATCGGTTTCAAGGTGGACCAGGAGCGGGGCCGGGTCATCGTGCTGTCCGCCATCGACAACCTCACCAAGGGGGCGTCGGGCCTGGCGGTGCAGAACTTCAACCTCATGCTGGGCTTCCCCGAAACCCTGGGTCTGGAACTGGTGCCCCTGGCGCCTTAGGGCCGGAACCCGGCAGCATGGCCCCCCGCCGCAATATCCGCCTGACTCTCGAATATGACGGCACCCACTACCACGGCTGGCAACGCCAGAAAAACGCCCTTTCCCTGCAAGAAGTCATGGAACAGGCCCTGGCCCTCATAACCGGGGAAACGGTGCGCCTGATCGCGTCCGGGCGGACCGACGCCGGGGTGCACGCCCGGGGCCAGGTGGCCAATTTTCAGACCAGATCCACGGTGCCGCGGCGCGCCTTTGTGCGGGGGCTCAATTCCCTGTTGCCCCTGGACATTGCGGTCCTGAACGCCGAGGAAGTCCCCCTGGGCTTCCACGCCCGCTACGACGCCCGCTGGAAGACCTACGAGTACCGCCTCCTCAACCGTCCGGTGCGCTCGCCCCTTCATCATTTGTACTCCTGGTGGATTCCCGAACCCTTGAATATAGGAGCTCTGGAGGAGGCCACGCGGGCCCTCCCCGGGGAGCACGATTTTTCCACCTTCCGGGCGTCCGGGGGCCGTCCGGGTCACGCCGTGCGCCGGGTGCGGGAAGCCGCCTGGCAGCCGGGA
>CAZLRL010000473.1:0-2494 GCA_964561645.1 uncultured Desulfobacterales bacterium | reverse complement strand
GCCGCGCCGCCCGGTCGAGAGGTAGGGATCGCCGAGCGCGCCCAGCACCGCCTCTTCCGCCGGCCAGCCCAGGGCATCTCCCAGGGCGATGCCGAAGAACATGCCTAAAACCTGATCCATGGCGTCCTCGTTGTTTGCATTAAAAAAATTAAAACGGTAGCACGAGCATCCTGCCCATGCCACCCAGGCGGGACGCCTGTGCTCCCGGTTAGTAAGTGATTACGACCCCGTTTCCCCAAGCTCCTGCTGGGGAACCCATCCTTTCATGCCAAGCTCCTGCTGGGCGAATTATTTCTAGAATAATAATGCGTTGAGGTGAAAACCAGAGGTCCCCAAGCAAAGCTGGGGCGCAATTGGCGTTCCCATGTGCAACTTGGGATCGAGAAAAAAAAGACCATGGCGGCCAGGGACGGCCGCCCCACCAGATAATGCAGGGTGCGTTTCACGCCCCTTTTTTGGCGCGTAAGACGCGCCCTACAAAGGGATTTTAGGCAATATCTTAGCCGACATTATTGTTCTCCATCTCCTGGCCGAGAGCATGGGGCTCTTGCCCGTGCAGCAGATGCGGGACGCCTGTGCTCCCGGTGTATGTAAGGAGATTTAGTTTATAGGGCGGCCCGTGGCCGCCAATTCTGGCGTGCACGGCACGCCCTATAAATATTGGCCCCCTTTAACCTGACTTTCTCAAAATTCGCGGTGAATAGCCCTGGCTATCAGGCGGGTTTCCCCGGTGAAAGGTAATTGATACTCCTGCAATTCCATAGCTTTCAGGCCGAGCCTGGTTAAACATTCCTGCGCGGCCTCAAGTTCAGGGGCGGAAAGCTTGGGGCCCTTGAGGGCCAGAGCCTGACCGCCGGGGAGGAGCAGGGGCGCGGCCAGCTCAAAGAAACGGTGCAGGGGAAAAGTGGCCCGCGAGGTCGCCGCGGCAAAGCGGGGACCCCATTCCTGGGCCGATTTAGGGGTCAGATAGGTTTGCACCACCTCCACCCCGGGAAGCGACCACAGGGCTACCAGATACTCCAGAAACGCGGTTTTTTTGCCCCGGGATTCCACCAGGGTTATGACAAATTCCGGCCGGGCCAGCTTCAGCACCAGGCCCGGAAAGCCGGCGCCGCTGCCCAGGTCTATTAGGGCATCGACATCTTTTAGAAACGGAAGCACCGCCAGGGAGTCCAGAAAGCCCTTGATGACCAGGTCCCGATCGGATTTGAGGCCGGTGAGGTTCACCCGGGTGTTCCAGGTCTGGAGTTCCTGCAAATAAACTTTGAATCGGGCCAAGGCCTCCTGAGACAGCGACACACCAAGAGCGGCGGCGCCTTCCTGGAGAAGGGCCAGGGGGTCTGCCGCCGGGGGAGGGGTATTAGGATTCATGAGGTACTGTTCTTCCCTTGCAACAACTCACCCTCCCCCGAACCCCCTCCCATCAAGGGAGGGGCTTTTATGCACCCTATCGGCCGAAGCAGGAGCTTCGGTTCCAAGGCGTTCCCCAGCCGGAGCTTGGGAACGAGGAATGCTGCGAAACCGAATCAATGACCTTATAGTCTAGATCGTCACCCGTCTTTTATCCCTCTGGCTTTACAGAAGGCTTCTTTATCGGCCATATTCTGGTGGGGTGGCCGTCCCTGGCCGCCCCTGGTCTTGGCGGGCACGGAGGCCCGCCCCCCACCGAAATTTTTTCCAGTTTTTGAGGGGGCCGCAAGCTCGTGGACGGCTACACGACAAAAACTAAGAAAACTATCATTCTGAGATCGCTTTATATGACAATGTAGCGCCGGCGCCCTCGCCGGCGGCAACCGCCGGGGCGGCGGTTCTACATTTTCCCTACTTCGTGGTGCCTTTTTCGGGTCATGGTGGTTCGACCAGCGCGCGCGCGGGATGAATACCTAAGGGAACAAACCAAGGGTATTATAATTCAGGACTTTTCTCATTTTGGGAAGGGGCCAAAATTACTTTATTTCCCAATACAAAATTGCGCGAATATCTGGTCCAGGACCGCGTCGCCCACTTCCTCGCCGGTGATCTCCCCCAGGGCCGTCAGGGCCTCCTTGACTTCGAAGGCCAGCAATTCCCAGGGTGGCTCGGGCTGCTCCAGGAGTTCCCGGCCCCGGTTCAGGGCCTCTTGCGCCCGCACCAGCAATTCCGCGTGCCGGGCCTGGGTGACGATCTCCCCGGCAGGCTGCGCTCCGCCCGCCAGCACCGCGTCCACCATGGCCTGCTCGAGACGTTCCAGCCCCTGGCCGGTGAGCGCCGAGATTTCCACCACCGGCTGGGAGGAATAGGGGCGCAGGTCCTGGACTTGTATTTGTTGAGGCAGATCGATTTTGTTCAGGACAATAAGCACGGGGCGCGGGGCCAGTTCCTCCAGGGTTTGCACATCCTCGCTGGACAGCGGTTCACTGGCCTCCACCAGCAATAAGATAAGATCGGCCTGGGCCAGCCGCTCCCGGGAGCGGGCCACGCCCAGTTCCTCCACCAGGTCCCGGGCCTCCCGCAG
>CAZLRL010000472.1:0-2524 GCA_964561645.1 uncultured Desulfobacterales bacterium | reverse complement strand
TTGGGCCACCGCGCCGGTATCACCCAGTAATTCCGTGACCTTGAGCTCGCCCTTGGGCTCGTCCGCGGTGAAACCCAGGGACGCGTGGGTGGTAGGATTGATGACTTCCTGACCGGGTTTTACCACCCTGAGGCGGTCTCCCACCTTGAGGCCGGCGTTCTGGCCGAAGCTGAGATAGACGTTTTCTTCCTTGGTGAATTCCACCCGGCCGAACCATTCCACGTCGATGAGCGCGGCAGAGACCTTGACCGCGTTGTTCCGGACAAACTTCCGAATCTCCGTGGAATCCGGAGTTCCTTCCACCGGAAAGGCGATACCGTCCACCTTGACGCCCGTGAAGGTGTCGTAAACCTCCAGGACTAAAAACCCGGGATTATCCCCGCTGGGCGGCATTACCCCGGTCAGGACGAGGGCGTGCACCCCCATGGCGTCCCCCAGAGCCCGCAGATTCTGGCGCTGGCCCAAATTTCTGGTCACCTTGATCTGGTTAAGGGACGCCCTCACCTTGTCAGGTCCCGCCACTTTGAGATCCTTTTGCCCGGACAAGGCGTCCGCCAGGTCCGCAGCCAGCATGCGGTTCGTTCCCCGCGTGCCGCTGGCGGTGTCAGGGTTGGGGTAAATCGCCACGTAGCGGCCCACCACTCCCGCGGGCTGGCCCTGGCCTTTGGCATAGTAGGCTTTCAGGCCCTGCTCCCGGAGAATGCGGTCCACTTCCTGGCGCACCATCTCCTTCACCTGGTCTTCCGGGACGCCCTTTTTCATTTCATCGATGCCCATTCTTTTGGCCAGGCCCGCGGCCAGAAAGCCGGTGAGGCCTTTGAACTCCCTGCCCTTTTCCGCATAGATATATTCAGGCTCGTTGGGCATGTAGTCACGATACGGATTCTTGCTGCGCACCCAGACCTTGCCGTCAATGACAATCTCTTCTTTAATGGATTCAGGAGGGGCCTTGGCCTCCGCCTCCAGTTCAGGGTCTGGGGCTCGAGTGCCGGACACTTTTCTCCAGGTGTTCTTGGCCGTGGAGCAACCCGCCAACACCAAACCGGCCGCCAGGGCCATGACGAGCATAAGAAACAAGAGTTTCTTTTCCTTCAGGGTCATTACCTCCTCTCCTCATCTCGAGGGTTTACGATGAGAGACCTCTACCAAAATAAAAAATGTCATTCTGAGGGAGCGTAGCGACCGAAGAATCTAGATCCTTCGCTACGCTCAGGATGACATCATTGATTTTCGCAAAAGTCCCAATAAGGATCGATTTTTCTGCTGCCCGCTGATAGCGCATTTTCCAGTCAACGTACCGATTATATTTCACCTTTGGGACCGGATCAACCGGATCAAAAGAAAACCCACAGGAAATATTACCCTGTGGGCTCGGGGTGTGTCAACCGGTTTTCAGATTAGAAGAAAAACCAACCGGCAAACTGGACCCGGTGGTTCTCACCCAAGCTGGTCTGACGGGAACCAACAGTGGTGATCTGGAAGTAGTCCGTCCTCAGATAAGCGTAGCTCAAGCCGAACTTGAAGTTCTTGACCGGCCGGTAGAACAGGCTGAGATCGTGCTCCTGGATGAACTTGACCGGATCGCCGGTGGTGGCGAATTCAAACCCCTCCGGGTTGGCAACGGTGACGAGAAGGGGATTTCTGTCCTGGGTCACGCCATAGGCTTTGGCGAAGCCGAACAGATAGCTCAGGTGCCACTGGTTGTTGAAGTAATACTGGACCTGGGCATAGCCGCCGTACCTTTTCATGAGCTTGCGGTCATACTTGGCCAGATTGGCGAAGCCACCCTGATTTACCAGGCTGTCAAAGTCGAAATAGGAGTTGTTGCCCCCGAGGAAGTCATTGCCAAAGGCCCTCAGGCCCTGGCCGACGTAAAACTGCAGCTGCACAGACATCGTGCCCCTCAGGTCCTCGGTTTGGGTGGCAATGACCGGGATGAACAAACTGGCCTGGACCATCCACGGGGTCAGAGTCTCGCCGTCATTGAACACAAAGGCTCCGCCAAAGTTGTTCCGGCCAAAGGTGAAGGCATTCAAAACCGGCAGACCTTGAACGATACCATACCCGCCGCCGTCATATTTCATGCGCTGAATGCCAAAGGAGACGTTGGCCGCAAAAGCCCGGGGCCGGCCGAAAAACGCCGCTTTGCCCCAGAGATCCTGCTCGAAAGTCGCCTGAAGTCCGAACTGGGGCATGCTGGTGCGCCCGCCGGGAAAGTTGGCCGCATTGCCGGGCTGCCAGGGGAAACCGAAAAAATTGGTCCGGGCTGCCAGTCCGTTGTCAAATTCGTCATTAGGCTGCGCGGCCATGGCGTCAAATCTCCAGGGACCGGTTTTATAGGTTATCCGGATCTGGGGCAGTCGCTGGGTGGACATGCCGTGACCGAAGAGAGGGCCGCTTTGCACGGTGTCCGGCCAGTAGTCGCAGAACACGCCCCAGTACTGACCCATGAGGAGCTGCCAGCCGCCCGGCCAATCAAACCGGAACCAGGCGTGGCGCAGCCGAGGGGTCCAGGAGTTGGTGA
>CAZLRL010000471.1:0-2525 GCA_964561645.1 uncultured Desulfobacterales bacterium | reverse complement strand
TTCCTTCAGCCAGACCGGGAACCTGCTCTGGGGCGCGCTCATCGGCGGGGGTCAGGTGGGCCTCGACGCCGCCCGGGAGGAAGACCTGGCGCCGCCCTATCCCTACGCCCGGGTCTTCGGCCCGGAAGAATGGGACTGGGCCTGGCGGCACTGCCGGGGCCGCACGGCCTCGGCCGCGGCCCTCCTCTGGGCCGCCAAAGAGGCCGTTGTGAAAGCCCTGGGCCTGGGTTTTCACACCCTTAACCCCCGCGACCTCCAGGTGGTCCCGCTTGCGCCCGCCTTCGACGGCCTGCAGCTCAGTGTTCGAGTCCCACCAAGAGAAGTGAAAACCTGGGTCCGTCCCTGGCCCCGGGGCTGGCTGGCCCTGGCCGCGGTGTAAGAAAAGTTCAAGGTTCAAGGTTCAAAGTTTCAGGCTGACAGCGTGATCCAGTGAAAGATCGTGTTGGGTGTGCACTGAGAACCATAACTTTTAATGATTGCAATAAGTTAAATATCTTACCAAGTCGCATTCTGAAGGTGGTACAGGGTTTTTATAAGCTGTTGCACAAATTATTTTTCTGTCATCCTGAACGAAGTGAAAGATATAGAACTAATTGAAGTGAACACAACTCGTTACCAGGACCCAAACTACCCCTTATCCCGAATAGTATATTAAAACAGGTAGCACGGGCTTCCAGCCCGTGCCGCCCGAGCAAGAATGCCCATGCCACCGAGTATTTTCCTATTTGGAGGGGAAAAATTCAAGGGACTGAAACAAGGTGAGATGTCTGCACTCCAGCTTAATGATGGAATGGGAGGGAAGAGAAAACGTAGTCACCTAAAACCGCACACCCACCATCCCCGAAAACTTCTATCCTGGCCGCCGGAGGAGACCAGCGAGGGCTGCCCCCGACCAATAAAGCGTTGAATCTTCTGAAATTCATGGTATATTTTCCACAAGGCGCACTGCTGATTCTTTAAGGAGTAGGGTCTAGCGCATGAAAGTTCTTTGGGCGCCCTGGCGTATGGAATATATCCTGGGGGAGGACAAAGCCCCGGGTTGCATCTTCTGTCCCTGGCCCGACGAAGACCTGGCCGAACGCCTGGTGCTCTTCAGCGGCCGCCTCACCCGCATCATGATGAACAAGTATCCCTATATCAACGGGCACCTGCTCATTGCCCCCCTGCGGCACGTCCCCGCCCTGGAGGATTTGACCCCCGAAGAGCTTTTGGATCTCCAGGTGAAGCTTCGGCAAGCCCTCCGCATCCTGCAAAAGACCATGCACCCGGACGGCTTCAACGTGGGCCTCAACCTGGGCGAAGTGGCCGGTGCCGGGGTGGAGGCCCACCTCCACTGGCACATCGTGCCCCGCTGGCTCGGCGACACCAACTATATTCCGGTCTTTGCCGAAATTCGGGTGATTCCTGAACATTTCCGCCAAACTTACGCCCGCCTGGTTCCTCACTTTACGGCCATCAAAGATGAGGTCATCTCATGCGCTACGTGAAAGCTTTTATAATCGGATTGCTGGCGTTGTTGGCTTTGGTTTTTGTTATTGAAAATATAGAAGTCCTGAAACACCAGGTTCAGCTGAGATTAGACCTTTACTTTTTAAATCTAAAAGCAGCTCCCCTGGATCTATGGATTTTAATTATTTTATCCTTCGGCCTGGGAGCATTATTGGTTTTAATTTACTTTGTTTATGATCACATCAAACAGCGCCAAACCATTCGTCAATTAAAGCAAAATGTGGAAATTATGTCCGCGGAATTGAAACGAGCCGGTAAATCCAATGAAAGTATGGCAGCACCGGTTTATGTCTCCAGTCCCTCTAAAGAATCTCAGGAATATTCTGAAGAATAATTTTTGTCCATTTAGTCATTGGGGGTGCGGGATCAAGATGCTTTCACCCCTTGTTTCACTTCTTAAAGTCCCCGATAACCTGGGGCTGTTCTCCCCGCCTGCCGCTTTCCGGTCCCCTGTTCGCCATGGCCAACTCCCAACCGGATAAAATGACCCCCATGCTCAAACAGTACCTGGAATTGAAAGCCAGGTACACCGATGCCCTGGTCCTGTTTCAGATGGGGGACTTTTTCGAGCTGTTTTTCGAGGATGCCGAAAACGCGGCGCCGGCCCTGGGCATCGCCCTGACCTCCCGCAGCCGCTCCGGGGAGGAGCGCATTCCCATGGCCGGTTTTCCCCTGCACGCCGCGGAAAGCTATATCGGCAAGCTCCTGGAGCGGGGCTTCAAGGTGGTGGTCTGCGAACAGGTGGAGGACCCGGCCCAGGCCAAGGGGCTGGTACGCCGGGAGGTCACCCGCATCCTCACCAGGGGGACCCAGGTGGACCCCGCGGCCCTGGAGGCGAGGGCGGAGAATTATCTGGCCGGGGTTGCCTTCCAGGGAGACCGGTGGGGCCTGGGTTTCCTCTCCCTGTCCACCGGGGAGTTTCGCCTCACGGAAGGCACCAGCGGCGAGTCCCTGGGGGATGAGCTCTGGCGCCTCAAACCCGCGGAATTGCTGCTGCCCGAGGGTTCCGGGGGGGA
>CAZLRL010000470.1:0-2537 GCA_964561645.1 uncultured Desulfobacterales bacterium | reverse complement strand
AACGCCGGAGGAGGCCCCGCCGGAGGAGGAGAAGGCTCTGGCCAAGGCGGGCGCGGTCTACACCTGCCCCATGGACCCGGAAGTGCGCCAGGATGAACCGGGCACCTGCCCCAAGTGCGGCATGGCCCTGGAGCGGGCCGAACCCGAGGCCCCCCTGACCCGCACCGAATACACCTGCCCCATGCACCCGGAGGTGGTGCAGGACAGCCCCGGCTCCTGTCCCAAGTGCGGCATGGCCCTGGAACCCCGCACCGTCTACGCCGAAGAGGAGGAAAACCCCGAACTGGTGGACATGCGCCGCCGCTTCTGGGTCTCCCTGGTCCTCACCGTCCCCCTGGTGATCATCGCCATGGGCGGCTTGATCCCAGGGTTTAAACAGATCCTGGAAGACCTGGCCCCGCCTTTTGGCTGGGGCTGGGTGGAGCTGGCCCTGGCCACGCCGGTGGTCCTCTGGGGCGGCTGGCCTTTCTTCGTCCGGGGCGTGCGGTCGGTCATCAACCGCAACCTGAACATGTTCACCCTCATCGGCCTGGGCGTGTCCGTGGCGTACATTTACAGCATCATCGCCCAGGCATTTCCTGAAATCTTCCCGGCTTCTTTCCGGAATGAAGCGGGCGAAGTGGCGGTTTACTTCGAGGCCGCGGCGGTCATCACCACCCTGGTGCTGCTAGGCCAGGTGCTGGAACTCAAGGCCCGGGGCCAGACCAGCCAGGCTATCAAGGCCCTTCTGGGTCTGGCTCCCAAGACCGCGCGGCGCCTCCAGGAAGACGGCACTGAAGAGGACATCCCCCTGGATCAGGTGCAACAGGGCGACCGCCTGCGGGTGCGGCCCGGGGAAAAGGTGCCGGTGGACGGCGAAGTCCTGGAGGGCAAAAGTTCGGTGGACGAATCCATGGTCACCGGCGAGCCCATCCCGGTGGAAAAAGAGCCCGGCAACAAGGTCATCGGCGCCACGGTCAACGGCACCGGCTCCCTGGTCATGCGGGCCGAAAAAGTGGGCAGCGACACCCTCCTGGCCCAGATCGTCAAAATGGTGGCCGAAGCCCAGCGCAGCCGGGCCCCCATCCAGAGGCTGGTGGACGTGGTGGCCGCCTATTTCGTGCCCGCGGTGGTGGGGATCGCGGTCCTCACCTTCATCTTCTGGGCCCTGTTCGGCCCCGAACCCCGCATGGCCCACGCCATCGTCAACGCCGTGGCCGTGCTCATCATCGCCTGCCCTTGCGCCCTGGGCCTGGCCACCCCCATGTCCATCATGGTGGCCACGGGCAAAGGCGCCACTTTGGGGGTGTTGTTCAAGAACGCCGAAGCCATCGAAGTCATGCGCCAGGTGGACACCCTGGTGGTGGACAAAACCGGCACCCTCACCGAGGGCAAGCCCAAGCTGGTGAGCGTCACCTCCATGAACGGCCTGGATGAGCAAAACCTGCTGCGCCTGGCCGCCACCCTGGAGAAAGGCAGCGAGCATCCCCTGGCCGCGGCCATCGTCCAGGGCGCCCGGGAGCGGGACGTCAAGCTCGATGAGGCCCAGGATTTTGAATATCTCACCGGCAAGGGTGTCAAAGGCCTGGTGGACGGCCGCCGGGTGGCCCTGGGAAATGTGAAGCTGCTGGAAGAATTGAACATCGAGGTCGGTAAACTGGCCCAGGAAGCGGATGCCCTGCGCCAGGAAGGCCAGACCGTCATGCTGGTGGCCGTGGACGGCGAGGGCGCGGGTCTCCTGGCCGTGGCCGACCCGATCAAGGAAACCACCCCCGGGGCCATCCAGCGCCTCCACGAGGACGGCATCCGGGTGGTCATGATGACCGGCGACAACCGCACCACTGCGGAGGCGGTGGCCAAAAAGCTTAACATTGACGAAGTGATGCCTGAGGTGCTCCCGGACCAGAAGGCCGAAAAAGTCAAGGAACTCCAGGGAGAAGGCCGCTTCGTGGCCATGGCCGGCGACGGCATCAACGACGCCCCGGCCCTGGCCCAGGCCCAGGTGGGCATCGCCATGGGCACGGGCACCGACGTGGCCATGGAAAGCGCCGGGGTCACCCTGGTCAAGGGCGACCTCAGGGGCATCGTCCGGGCTCGCCTCCTGTCCCGGGCCACCATGCGCAACATCAAGCAGAACCTGTTTTTCGCCTTCGTGTACAACAGCCTGGGTGTGCCCATCGCCGCAGGCGTGCTCTACCCCTGGTTCGGCATTCTGCTCAGCCCCATCATCGCGGCCGCGGCCATGAGCTTCAGCTCCGTGTCCGTGGTCGGGAACGCCCTGCGCCTGAGGCGGGTGCACCTGTAAGGAGAAGGACTGTCATTGCGAGGATTTAAACGCCTACAGACGCGCCTTTTCGTCTTCCTTATCCTGCCGGCCCTGTTGTTTTTGACCGGGGCCGGTGTTTTGGGTTATGTCTACATCCGCCAAGCCCTCCTGAACGAATGGCGCGCAGCCGCGATTTTGCGCCTGGAGCGGGCCGCGCATCTGATGGACATGCGCCTTTTGAAAACCAAGGAGTGGCTGGAGCTGCTGGTCGAGGCCCAGAGTTCCGGGGGCA
>CAZLRL010000469.1:0-2579 GCA_964561645.1 uncultured Desulfobacterales bacterium | reverse complement strand
AATAGGTTTTGCAATAGCTTGCAGTCCCCAACAATGCGGTGGGCAGTGCCCACCCTACACAAGTCTTTGATTTCTTTAAGGTATTTTGTCGCTGACGAAGAACCCGAATTAGTTAGAAAAGATTTGCTTATCGGAACCACTAATATGAAAAAAAACCATTAAACCCAAAAAGCTTCGCGAAGATCGGACCTTCCTGCTATGAAAGTTTTGTTGATCCAGCCCTCTCAGTTCCTGGAAGACGGCCGCCTGGATAAACGGAAAAGGCGGTGGTTGTTGGGTATGACTCTCCCCTATGTCAGCGCTTTGACTCCTCGTGATATCGACGTGCACATCAAGGATGACATGTTGGACGAGATTACCTTTCAAGAAAAGTGCGACCTGGTGGGCCTGTCCTTCATGTCTCACCAGGCGCCCCGGGCCTACCAGTTGGCGGCCGGTTTCCGCCAGCGGGGCATTCCCGTGGTCATGGGCGGTTTTCACGCCACCCTGGCGCCGGACGAGTGCCAGGAAAATGCGGACGCGCTGGTGCTGGGAGAGGCTGAAGAGGCCTGGCCCCGGCTGCTGCGGGATTTTCAGGCGGGCAGGCTATCGTCCCGGTATCAGTCGCAAAAATTTTCCGACCTGAAAAACCTGCCGGTGCCTCGGTATGATTTGTTGAATTTAAAGAGGTACAAGCTTTTAAATATCCCCTCCCAGACCACCCGGGGGTGCCCCTATGCCTGCAATTATTGCGAGGTGACCCAGGTTTACGGCGGGAAGTTCCGGCATCGGCCGGTGGAGGAGGTTATCGAGGAAATAAAAGAAATTCAGGTGATTACCGGCAGCGATTTCATTTATTTTGTGGACGACAATTTTGTGGCCCACCGCCGGCATTCCATGGAGGTCATGGAACGCCTCATCCCCTTGAACTTGGGTTATGGCTGCCTGGCCAATGCCAGCGTGGGGGATGACGCCGAGGTGCTGGATCTCATGGCCCGAAGCGGCTGCCTGCACGTCAATATCGGCATGGAGAGCATCAGCCCGGAGAGTCTTGAGACCATAAACAAGAAACACAATAAGGTGAAAGACTACGAGCGCCAGTTCCGGGCCTTGCGGGATCGGGGGATCGGATTTTCAGTGAACGTGATGTTCGGCCTGGACGGTGACCATCCCGACATTTTTGATACCACCGTGGACTTTCTCATCAAAATCAAGGCACCGGTTTCCTTCATGTTCATCCTGGCTCCCAGGCCCGGAACCAAAATCCGGGACCAGCTCCTCCAGGAAGGGCGCATTTTCGATGATGATTGGACCGATTATTGCGGCTTCAAGGTGGTCTACCACCCCAAATTTATGACTGCGAGGCAACTGGAGGAGGGCTATTGGCGGGCCAACCGGAAGTTCTATTCTCTTCTGTCCATCTTAAAGAGACAAACGCCCCACCTGTATTCCTGGCATATGCTGCCGTTCAACCTGTTTTTCGCCTGGTGTGTGCGGCGGCGCTACCAGCCCCTGGATTATTATTTTTAAGTGTTCCCATCGAGCTGTCCGGGTAAGCTGGCGGGAAAATTCCTACATTATAGAACCCCCTCACCTTTATCCTCTTTCCCAAGGGGGAGAGGAGATGAGGAATAGTTGGTCTCTTGTTCTCCAACTGCTTTTTTCTTGGTTGAGAAAGAAATCGCCCCTGCCGCAATTCCCCTTCACATTAAATCGGCTCCACCTCCGGCCAAGCACAGGTGAGGACACCTGTGCCACCGGGCGTTGCATGGTTTTGAGAGAATTGCAGGCTCATGAGCGACTGCTGAGGTAAGGTTCCACAACTACTTGCATTCCGCCTTGGCTGCGGCTTTTTATCCGGCTTGGTGAACGGATGCTCCGAACACCTTATCTTTCAGCTCTCGGCACCGATTAATAACATCTTCTAGAATTAAATAGCCGCAGGGGATCAGCAGCAGGGTGATGAGGGTGGCGAACAGGACCCCGAACCCCAGGCTGATGGCCATGGGAATGAGGAACTGAGCCTGGAGACTGCGCTCCATGATCATGGGGGAGAGACCCGCAAAGGTGGTCAGGGAGGTGAGGATAATGGCTCTGAAGCGCAAAGCTCCGGCCTGGGTCACTGCTTGCTGCAGAGGTGTTCCCTGGCGGCGCATCCGGTTGGCGGCGTCGATCAACACCAGGGAGTCGTTGACCACGACCCCGGCCAGCCCCACCATGCCGAAGGCGCTCATGAGGCTCAGGTTGAATCCCATAATCAGGTGGCCCAGCACCGCGCCGACGATGCCGAAGGGAATGGCTGCCATGACGATAAGGGGCTGGCTGAAAGACCGGAAGGGGATGGCCAGCAGGGCATAGATCCCCAACAGGGCGATCATGAACCCCCGGACGATGTCCGCCATGGAATCTTTCTGTTCCTTGCCCTCGCCTTCGATGGTGTAGCGCAGGCCCAGGTAGCGCTGTTGCAGTTGCGGCAGATAGTTGGTTTCGAGAAACTGGCGCACCTCAAAGGCGTTGGTTTCGGTTTCATCCACGTCCGCGGTGACTTTGATGACCTGGCGCCGCTGGGCCCGCTCAATGGTGACGTAGCTTTGCTCCAT
>CAZLRL010000468.1:0-2580 GCA_964561645.1 uncultured Desulfobacterales bacterium | reverse complement strand
GACAGCCACGCGCATTTGAATGAAATCGAGGACGTGGAGGCCGCGTTGGCCCGGGCCCGGGAAGCCGGGATCACGGGTATCGTGGCCGTGGGCATGGACCTGGCCTCCAACCGGGCCACCCTTAAGCTGCACCGGCGCTTTCCCGGGCTGGTGTATGCCGCGGTGGGCTACCACCCCTGGTCCATCACCGCCGAGAGCATCGAGGAAAATCTGGACTTTATTCGGGAACACCTGGCCGGGTGCACGGCCCTGGGGGAAGTGGGGCTGGACTATAAGGCCAAGGCCAAAAAGAAACTGCAGCAGCAGGTTTTTGAGGCGGTCCTGGAGCTGGCGGCCCGGGAGGGCAAGCCGGTTATCATCCACACCCGCTTTTCCCAGCTGCGGGCCCACCGGATGGTCAAGGCGGCGGGGATTACCCGGGCCGTGTTTCACTGGTACAGCGGGCCCCTCGAGGTGCTGGAGGACATTTTGGCGGACGGCTATTTCATCTCCGCCACCCCGGCCCTGGCCTACAGTCCGCCGCACCAGGCCGCGGTGCAGGCCGCGCCCTTAAGCCGGATCCTGATGGAAACCGATGCCCCCGTGGAGTACCAGGGGAAGGTGTCGGAACCCGCGGATCTGGTGACCACGGCTCGGGAATTGAGCCGGGTCAAGGGAGTGGAGCTTTCCCAGGTTGTTGCAGCCACCACGGCGAATGCCAAAGAATTCTATAATCTATAGTTTATGTAGGGCGGGCACTGCCCGCCGATTCCTAAGCCCTTCAGAGAAGTTCAAAGTCAGCGGGTCACCAAGCCTTTCCAAAACTGCGCCAGACTACACAGGCGGGACGCCTGTGCTCCCGTGTATTGTGCGGTGGGACGCCGACGCTCCCGGGATATTGTGGGGCGGGCGCCTGTGCTCCCGGGTATTGTGCGGCGGGAGACCTGTAGTCCCGCTCAATGAGGAACTTCAGTGTAGGTCGGGAAAGCAAAGCGCATCCTGCCCTGTGAACTCAATCTTCCTCTAACAACTGGGCCAATTCATCTAAGAAGTCTTTTTGACCCGGATGGATTTTTTCTTTGGCCTCCTCCAGAGGAAACCAGGCGGCCCGGTCCACCTCCGGAAATTCCTGGTGCTGGCCGGAATGGGGCGGCCATTCCAGGCTGAAGGTATTGCTCTGCAGTTTCTCCGGGTTCGCTTCGCCCTTGCAGGCAAAAGCCTGAACGAGCTTGCCGCTTTTTTGTTTCAGGGGCGTCAGGGACTGAAAGGGGCCGCTGGCTTTGAAGCCGGTTTCCTCGTTAAATTCCCGGCGGGCTGCGTCCAGGGGGTCTTCGTCGTCCCCGTGCTCACCTTTGGGGATGGACCAGGCGCCTTGGTCTTTTTGGGCCCAAAACGGCCCGCCCGGATGGACCAGGAAGACCTCGAGCTTTCCCTGCCGGCGGCGGTACAGAAGCAGGCCGGCGCTTTTTTTGCTCATAGGCAGCCTCAGGATAGGGCGGGTTTGAAACCCCGCCCCTACGCTTTAAATTTTAGGACAAACTTTGAGCAACAGAATATGTAGCCGCAGGCTGAAGCCTGCGGCTACATTTTGCAAGAAGCATCGGGTTATTATTTGGTTTCCTTTGACGGAAGCTCGGGATAATCCCCTGCCAACCTTTGTGTCGCATCCCGCAGCGCTACGGGCTTCAGGGCATACCCTGCAGGGCCTGGTCTAAATCCGCGCTGAGGTCTTCCACATCCTCGCAGCCCACGGACAGGCGCACCAACTCATCCTGGATGCCCGCGGCCAGCCGCTCTTCTTTGGGCACCCCGGCGTGGGTCATGGACGCGGGATGCTGGATCAGGGACTCCACTCCGCCCAAGGATACCGCCCGGGTGATGAGGCCCAAGCCATTCAGGAAGGCGCGGCCTCCCTCCAGCCCGCGTTGGACACCAAAACAGAGTATGGCCCCGAACCCGTCCATCTGTCTTTTGGCGATGTCATGTCCAGGATGATGGGGCAGGCCCGGATAAATCACCCACTCCACTTTGGGATGCTGCTCCAAAAACGCGGCGATTTTCAAGGCGTTGGCCTGGGCTCGATCCATCCGCAGCGCCAGGGTACGCATTCCTCTGAGGATGAGCCAGGCCTGGTGGGGGTCCATGGTGCCCCCGAACAAATGCAAAAACCGCCGAATTTGTTTGGAAATCGCCGCATCATTGACAATGACCATGCCCCCCAGGACATCGCTGTGCCCGTTTAAGGCTTTGGTGAGGCTGTGCACCACCAGGTCCGCTCCGAGGGTGAGAGGGCGCTGCAGGTAGGGAGTGGCAAAGGTGTTATCCACGACCAACAGGATGTGCCGCTCCCGGGTAAGACGGGCCATGGCCGCCAGGTCGGTGATCATCAAAGTAGGATTGGCGGGAGTTTCTAAAAAAAGCATGCGAGTGTTGGGCTGCATGGCCTCGGTCACCCGCTGCTGATCGCTGGTATCCACAAAAGTGGTGCTGATCCCGAACCTGGGGAGTTCCCGGTTGATGACCGTATGGGTGGGCCCATAGAGGCAGTTCCCGGCCAGCAGATGGTCGCCCTGGCCCAGGAGGCCCAATAATATTGCGGCA
>CAZLRL010000467.1:0-2581 GCA_964561645.1 uncultured Desulfobacterales bacterium | reverse complement strand
ATTCTAACCTTCCGGTGGGGCGGCCGTCCCTGGCCGCCTGTGGTCCCGGCGGGCACGGAGGCCCGCCCCACCGCCCGCCCCACCGAAATTTTATTGTTTTGGCTTCGTAGGGTGGGCACTGCCCACCAAAATTTATAAAAACTCGTTCCCCAGCTGAGCTTGGGAACGTTGTAGTTCACGCCCAGCCCAGCTTGGCCGGCCTCGGGGTGCCCAAGTGCAACTTGGGCACGAGATCTACAGGCATCGGGCCCGGCCGGCGCAGGCTAAAGCCTGCGGCTACAATTTTTGGTCCAGCTTGGCTAAATGAGCAAAATCCTTCCTGGACACTATTGATGTAGGGTGCGTTTTCCGCACCATAAATTGCTCCAGCGTGAAAATTCATTTCAATCGGACCCTGGATCATACACAGGCGAGACGCCGTGCCACCAGGTCTTTCGGTAATTTTGAGCGAGATCCGAGAGGCGGGAGGCGCTACGCTTTCCCGCCCTACCCTCTTATTCCTTTAATTTCATACAAGGCATGTTCGCCGCTTTTGCCGGGCAGGGTTAATTTAACCTTTTGGCCCACCTCCACCTGAGACTCCACCAACCTGTAGGTCTCCTCGGACACCAGAAAATGGGTGCCGGCTTGCTTGTTGGCCGCCTCCACCCGGCTGGCCGTGTTCACCGCATCCCCCACCACGGTCAGCTTCTTGTTGCCCGGGAAACCCAGATTACCGGCCACCACCCGCCCGTAGTGCAGCCCCAGGCGCACCTTGAAGGCCCGCTGATAAAGATCCTTCAAATATCCTTTGATACCCTCTATGGCTGCCAAAATCTCCAACCCGGCCTTGATGGCCGACAGACAACATTCTTGCGCCTCCCCTTCCTCAAACAGGGCCATGAAGCCGTCCCCCATGTAGGCGTCGATGCGCCCCCCATGACGCTCAATCACCTTGCCCACCTCCTGAAAAAAGAGGTTCAACACATAGATGACATCATAGGGCAGCATGTGCTCGGCGAAGGCAGTAAACCCCTGGATATCGCCGAACATGATAAATATCTGGTTTTCCACCCCCATGGCCACGGGATCGACGCCCTTGATGAAAATGGCGTCCCAATCCACCTGGTCCACCTCGGTCACCAGCTGCCTGACCTTGACCGGTCCGGTGTTCCTGGTCTGGCAGGCCAGCCTTATTTCGGGGGGAAATTTGAGGATCTCCGCGATCTCGCGCTCCTCGGCGTTGCGGGGCTGGCAGTTTTCCAGGCCCTCCAGCACGTGAACCCGGCAGGTGGAGCAGCGGGCCACGCCGCCGCACATGTGGGTCAGAGGCACGTTGGCCCGGATGGCCCCCTGGAGGATGGTTTCCCCCTCCAGCATCTCGATGGCTTCCGTCTGGGGAAAAATGAACAGCGTCGGCATGGTTGGTTTCCTAAAAAAGAATGGGGGAAAGGTGCAGGAGTCTGGGATCCTCGTCCCCTTTCCAAAAAATCTTTGGCAATAACCTTAGTCCCTTTGCGAGCGGGAAACGATTTCCATGGACACCAGCCAGGCCAGCATGATGGCCGGATATAATTGGCCGATCAGGGCCTCCAGCATGGCCGCCAGCTGGGCGCCCGCCGAAACCGGCACAATATCGCCGTATCCCAGGGTGGTGAGGGTGACCACGCTGAAATAGAACAGGCGGGCCTGAAGCCCTTCGAAAGAACCGGACAGCATCTCCGGCGGTAAGGTAAAAGCTCCGGGATCGAATCCCAGGGTCAGGACATAGATGTCAGACCAGATCAAGGCCACCAGCAGATAAACCGCGATGGCGCCGCAAATCCGGTGATAGGTGACGGTCCCCTTGGAAAACACGTGGCGGAGCAACAAGGCGATCAAATACCCTATGGCCAGCATCCCGGCCAGGATTCGACCCGTGGTCAGACCGAGGGCCGGAAAGAAATAATCAATCCAGATGAACCCCAGGGCCGCTATTGCCAGACCGCCGAAAACCAGCCTGCCCTGAGGGTGCTGAGACACCGACAAAGCCGCGGAGAGAAAAAACAGCGACAGGAAAAGTAAGGAGAAGAATTTGGCCAGGTGGTACTTATCCAGCACAAAAGAGGCCACTATAAAGAAGATGAGAAACACCAGGACACCGGTGAGTCCGGCCTCGGTGGTCCAAAAACGGTGAAAAGGAAGATACCTGTCCTTCACTTCAGGCTCACACTCCGGATTTTGAAATCAGAGGACGGTTGCAAGTATTCAAGCCGAGCCCTTGAACTTTTCCATCATGGCCTGCATCATTTTTTGGGTGACGGCCCGGCGGTCGACCCCCTGGCGCAGGCGCTCCCCCAGGAGGCGGCCGGCGTCCCGGGCGGCCTGCATAACCTCCGGCTGTTTGGTCACGTCCGGAATCATGTCGTCGGTGATTTTCACCTCATCCCCGTGCAGCATCCGGGGAATGCCCACCGGACAGGTCTCGCCGAAACCGCAGGAAAAGCAGGAAGCCGCGCCCTGGCCCGCAACCTTGGCGATGGTGTCGATAAAATTATAGGCCAGGTACTTTTCCAGAACATCCGCCGGAGGCTGCCCCGAGCTGCCGCCCACGCCGACCGCC
>CAZLRL010000466.1:0-2583 GCA_964561645.1 uncultured Desulfobacterales bacterium | reverse complement strand
CCCTTTTTTGCCCTGCCTTCAAAATGTAAAATCTCACACCCAACCCTTTTAGGTTTCCCCTTCTTCAAACTATGCCCTCTCGCAGAGCGATGACCTTATCAAGCTTATTTGCATTGACCATCTTTCTTGCTTGCGGCACGATATAGAATAGAAAAACCGGCTTCCTTTTCTTTATAAGCCTCACCTTCTTTTAGGGGGTTTCTTGTGTATGCCCATTCTGAAAATGCCTCGGGGAAAAAGCATTCCCTGAAAAAACATCTGGAAGAGGTGGCACGGTTAGCGTCCGTCTTCGCCGATAAGTTTCAAGCCGGCCCTTGGGGGTATCTGGCCGGGCTGCTGCATGATTTGGGGAAGGTTAATCCAGCTTTTCAAGATTATTTGGGAGGAAAAACGATCAGAGGGCCGGACCACAGCAGCGCCGGGGCGGTATTGGCGACCCAGAGGCAATATTGGAAAGGCTTGGCCTTCCTGCTCTCTGGGCATCACGGGGGGTTGCCCAGTTTCCCTGATATAAAACAGCGCCTACAAGAAAAGTCCTCTGAACCTGCCATCCAGGAAGTCTGCCGGAATGCCGATCAAATCGTCACCCTCCCGGAACCGGACTCTCCGCCTCCCCTGAACTCTCCCCTGCAAGTCGAATTATTCCTCCGGATGGTCTTTTCCACTTTGGTGGACGCCGACTTTCTGGATACCGAGCATCATTTCAACCCGGAGAAAAGCGAGTTTCGAAAAAAACCTTATGATCTGAAAGCGTTAGGCCGACTTCTGCATGCAGATCAAACCAGGAAGTTTGCCGATTGCGATCCGAACGCAGTCAACCGGGTCCGCCACGAGATTTACCAGGACTGTCTGCAGGCCGCCGCCTGGCCTCCCGGCATCTTCCGCCTCACCGTGCCCACCGGCGGAGGCAAGACCCGTTCCGGCCTGGCCTTCGCTTTAGAACACGCCGCCAACCGTAATAAACAACGGGTGATTGTCGCCCTTCCCTACACCAGCATCATTGACCAAACAGCCCAGGTGTACCGGGACATCATGGGTGATGAGTATGTCCTGGAGCACCACAGTGCTGTGATGCCTGCTGAGAGTGAAGCCAACTTTCTTCAGGATCAGTGGGCCAGGCTGGCGGCGGAAAACTGGGACGCCCCCGTGATCGTCACCACCACCGTCCAACTCTTTGAAAGCCTCCTGGCCCATAAGCCCTCCGCCTGCCGCAAGCTACACAATCTGGCGCACAGTATCATCATCTTGGACGAAGCGCAGACTTTGCCGCCGCCGCTGCTGGGGCCTATCCTCGAAGTGTTACAACAGTTGGTGGATCATTACGGTGTAACTCTGGTGCTGTGCACCGCCACCCAGCCAGCTCTGACTGAAGCCAACTCCCCCTATTTAAAAGGCCTCAAAGGGGAGATTCGGGAGATCGTGCCTGACCCCGCCCGCTATTTCCAGGCCTTGAAGCGAGTCACTTACGAACGGCCACAGGAGCCCTGGCCTTGGGAGCGCGTCGCCCAGGAAATGCGGCGCGCCCCCCAGTGCCTCGCCGTGGTCAACACCAAAACCGACGCCCAGGTTTTGCTCGACGCCCTGGATGATCCTGAGTCCCTACATCTTTCCACGCTCCTGTGCATGGCCCACCGGCGAGAAGTCATCGCCGAGATAAAAAGGCGTCTTAACCCTGAAAAACCGATGCCTTGCCGGGTGGTGGCCACCCAGGTGGTGGAGGCCGGGGTAGACCTGGATTTTCCCTTGGTGCTGCGGGCTCTGGGGCCGCTGGACCGCATTGTCCAGGCCGCGGGGCGCTGCAACCGGGAGGGGCGCCTGGCTCCCGAGGAGGCCCGGGTCATCATCTTCCGGCCCAAGGCAGGCAAGATGCCTCAAAAAGCCTATCGCAGCGGCAGTGAAATCGCGGACTCCATGCTTAACCAGGCGGAAGCGGATCTTCATTCACCCGTCATTTATGAAGCATATTTCCGACAGCTTTACCAGGTTGTGAATACCGATGAAAAGAACATCAACGAATTCCGGGCAAACCTAAATTTCCCTGAGGTGGCGGCCCGCTTCCGGCTCATCGAGGATGACAGCGTGCCCCTGGTGGTGCGTTGGCCCCGGGAAGGTTCGCCGGTGGAGGAAATGCTGGCCCGATTGCAGACCCAAGGACGCGTCAAGGGAGGCGAAGCCCGCCTGCTCCTGCGCCGCCTGCAGCCATATTTGGTCAATGTGCGCCGACGGGTATTGCTGCAATATCAACAAAAAGGCTTGGTGCGGGAACTACCCCTGGGCCTCTGGGAGTGGTTAGGGAATTACCACGAGACCCGGGGCCTCAGCGACCGGGCCCTTGACCCGTTATTCTTGGTGATCTAAGGTCGATGTATGGCATACTTTGTGAGAAAGTTCAGCTATGGAGGAAAATTATGAAATATGACCGGCCATTAGAGGTAAAGGTCTGGGGAGACTGGGCCTGCTTCACCCGCTCGGAGATGAAGGTGGAGCGTGTGAGCTACCCGGTCATGACCCCGTCGGCGGCCCGGGGGGTGCTAGAGGCCATTTTCTGGAAACCGGAATTCTCCTGGCGGGTGCGGGAGGTCC
>CAZLRL010000465.1:0-2594 GCA_964561645.1 uncultured Desulfobacterales bacterium | reverse complement strand
ATCGACCGGCAGGGCAAGATCAGACTGTCCCGCAAGGCGCTCCTGGAAAACGACCGGCCCGATGAGCCCCAGCATCCGGGGAGAAGAAGTTCCAACCATGTACCAAAAAAGCGTACTTCCTAACGGCATCCGCCTCGTCACCGAGGCGATGCCCCACAGCCACGTGGTCTCGTTGGGGCTGTGGCTGGAAGTGGGCTCCCGGGACGAGGCCGCGGCTGAAGGCGGCCTGACCCACGTCCTGGAACATATGGCCTTTAAAGGCACGCCTCGGCGCACCGCCTATGACATCGCTCGGGAGATCGACCAATTAGGCGGCGCCGGCAATGCCTTCACCACGCAGGAGAATACCTGTTTTCACATCAAGGTCCTGGGAGAGCAGGTGCCCCGGGGTCTTGATCTGCTCATCGATCTCACCTTAAATCCCCTCTATCACCCCCACGAGCTGGAACGGGAACGGGCCGTCATCCTGGAGGAGATCGCCGCGCAGGAAGACAACCCCGAGGATCTGGTGCAGGTGCACTTTGTGCGGGAATTCTGGCGGGGCTGCTCCCTGGGGCGACCCATCCTCGGGGAGGCCCGGGACATCGCCGCTTTTTCCCTGGAGGACCTGCTGTCCTATCGCCGGGCCACCTACCGACCGGAACGGCTGGTAGTGGCCGCGGCCGGCAATCTGTCGCACCAGCATCTCCTGGACCTGCTGGAGCCCGCCCTGGGCGCCTTCGACAACGGCACTCCGGCCCGGGAACGGGAACCCGCGGTGCCCCATCCCGGGGCCTATCTTTACAGCCGGGATCTGGAGCAGGCCCACCTGTGTCTGGGAACCAGGGGGTTGCGGGCCAGAGATGACCGCCGTTTCGCGGCTTCCCTGCTCCAGGTCATCCTGGGGGGGAACATGAGCTCCCGCCTGTTCCAGGTGATCCGCGAGGAGCTGGGCCTGGCCTACAGCATTTTTTCCTACCTGAGCTTCTACAAGGATACGGGGATGTTGGAAATTTTCGCGGGGGTCAAGCCCCCAAATCTGCCGCCCCTGCTGGACGCGGTCAAAGGGGAATTGCGCCGCTTCAAATCCACCCCGGTCCAGGACGCGGAACTGGCCGCGGCCAAGGAGTATGTGAAAAGCAGCATTCTGCTCAATGCCGAAGACGGCGAGCACCTCATGCTGCGCCTGGCCAAAAACGAAATCAACTTCGGCCACTATATTTCTCTCGAAGAAATTATTGCCGGAGTGGAACAGGTCACCAAGGAAGAGGTGATCAACCTGGCCCAGGAATTTTTTCAGGCGGACAACTGGGGCATGGCGGTTCTGGGGCCGGTGGCCGGGGATCTTTCCTTCGGAAATTTCTAAGCACCTCTGTAAAAAGCCGTCGTTAATGCACCTTTGTTGAAGGTATTTCTTCTAGCAAAAATTTTGTCAGGAATATAGTCACTAGTGACTATATAAAAATGGTCCCCTCCTCCTATAGCTTCCGCTTCCATTTATACGCACAATAACATCCATAAAAATCAATCTTCCTTCCAAAGAGTCCAACCGGGATTCGATTCTGTTATTCCGCAGGGGGAGCCAATGAGTAACTATCTCGTGGCGGGCGGCGTTTTTCAGGATTTAGACGGCAATGAATTATTTACTTTGGTGTGCCCGAGCTCCGGCGAATTGCCCTATGTCATGGAGGACGGCATCAAATCGTATTTCAAGCTTATTTGGCAAAATGCCCATCTGTACCAGGTGGAAGAGGATTATTCTTTGACCCTGGTAGACCTGAGGCCCGAAGCCCTGAAGTGGGGGGTAAAAGCACCGGAAAGGGTGATGCCCGATCAGAACCTGTTTGAAAAGTTAAAATCAGCTCTTCAAGGTTTGACTTCTTAAAACCCGACATCTTGAACTCTTGGCCTAACCTAGAGCGTTCTTGTTGTTCCCGTTTTGTCTTTTTACCATCCATCGACCCAGAAATTTTTATTTACTTCGATACTCAAACATTCACTATCAGACCACTCAGACAGCTTCTTTTTGGAGGCGGCACCATGGATCGGCGGCAATTAAGAGGGATTATTTGTGCACTCCTGAGCTTGGCCGCCTTTCTCTTCGCTTCCACCTCACAGGCCGCTGCCGTAACCCAGGAAGACATTATCCCGGCCCTGGGAACTTTGAAACTGGCCGACCTCAAGAAAGCTGTGCCCCGGGGCACGGAAACCCCCATCCAGGCTGAGCCCGGCTCGCGTCTGGCCCGGGTGGGCGCGGTAACCCGTTTTACCGAACCCGGGGGTGGCGTAGCTTATTATTTCAACCGCGCCGGTATCCTGGTCAGCGCCCAGGCCAAAGCGAAAAAACCTCTGGCCAAGGAGGAACTGCTGCGGGATATCCAGGGCCTGAAATTCAAGCAATATCCTCCCGACAATCTGTCCGCCGCTTTTGTCCGCCGCTCTCCTCAAGTAGTGCAAGGGTTTTATTTAGACAAGGGTGGAAAATATGTGGTGGTGACCACGTATGATTATGTCCCCCGTTGAGTTCTCTTGAGGGGGCTGGAGAGGGCATCAGCCGGGGATGGCCGGCCCCGGATCGCAGCCGGACCGGGCCGGGGAACCTGATACCTCCCCGG
>CAZLRL010000464.1:0-2605 GCA_964561645.1 uncultured Desulfobacterales bacterium | reverse complement strand
AGGGCCTGGCCATCGACAGGGCCATCCACGAGGAGGCCCAGAAAGCCGGCGTGCGCTATCTGGGGCCCAACTGCATGGGGATCTTGTGCCCGCAGTGCCATTTGAATGCCAGCTTCGCGGCCTTTTTCGCCAACCCCGGCAACCTGGCCTTCATCTCCCAGAGCGGCGCCCTGGGCAGCGCCATCCTGGGCTGGGCCACGCAAAACAACATCGGCTTTTCCCATTTTGTCAGCGTCGGTACCATGGCGGACCTGGATTTTGCCGACCTCATCGATTACCTGGGCGGGGAGATGAGCGCCAAAAGCATCCTCATCTACATGGAGGGCCTGACCAGCCACCGCCGCTTTATGAGCGCCGCCCGGGCCGTGTCCCGGATCAAGCCCATCATCCTGGCCAAATCCGGCCGCAGCGAGGCCGGGGCCCGGGCCGCGGCTTCCCATACCGGGGCCATGGCCGGCATGGATGAAGCCTATACCGCGGCGTTTCGCCGGGCCGGCATCATCCGGGTGGGCACGGTGCGGCAATTGTTCGACTGCGCCGAGGCCCTGGGCAAAACCCAGCGGCCCGTGGCGGGCGGCCTGGGCATCATCACCAATGCCGGCGGGCCCGGGGTCATGGCCATCGACGCCCTGGAAGCCTGGGGTGCCCAGCCCGCGGTGTTCAGCCAGGAAACCCTGGACAAGCTCAGCCAGATCCTGCCGCCCTACTGGAGCCACGGCAACCCGGTGGACATCCTGGGAGACGCGGCCAGCGAGCGCTATCTCCAGGCCCTGCAGGTCTGCCTTAAGGCCCCCGAGCTGTCCGGGCTGGTGGTCATTATGACCCATCAGGCCATGACCGACCCCTCCGAGATCGCCCGGGTCATCGTGCCGGAAATCAAAAAACAAGGCAAACCCGTACTGGCGGTGTGGATGGGCGGCGAAGACGTGGTCGAGGGCATGCGCATCTTGAACGAAGGCGGAGTGCCCGCTTACGAAACCCCGGAGCAGGCCATCGACACCTTCATGGCCATGTATTCCTACACCCGCAACCTGGAGCTCCTCCAGGAAACCCCCGCCCGCCTGCCCCGGGAACTGGAGGTCAACCAGGACCAGGCCCGCACCTATATCGACCAGATCCTGAAGCGCCAGGGCAAGGTGCTCACCGAAATCGAGGCCAAGGCCCTCCTGGCGGCCTACGGCATCCCCGTGACTCCCACGGTGTCAGCCTCCACCTGCCAGGCCGCGGTGCGCGCCGCCCATCGTCTGGGCTACCCGGTGGTGATGAAGATCCACTCCCCGGAGATTTCCCACAAAACCGACGTGGGCGGCGTCAAAGTGGGTCTCATCAACGAAGAGGAAGTCAAGGCCGCTTTTGAAGACATCACCGACTCGGCCCGCGACCGGGTGCCGGAGGCCCAGGTCCTGGGGGTTACCCTCCAGCCCCAGGTGAAGCCCGTGGACTTCGAGCTGATCATGGGCGCCAAAAAAGATCCCCAATTCGGGCCCCTGATCCTCTTCGGTCTGGGGGGCATCTACGCCGAGGTCCTGAAAGATGCCGCATTTGAACTGCCGCCCTTGAATCTCATGCTGGCCGAACGGCTGGTGCAGCGCACCAAGGTGCACCGGCTGCTCCAGGGCTATCGCCAACTACCCGCCGCGGACCTGGAAAAACTGGAAGAGGCGCTCTTGCGCCTGGCCCAACTGGTCTCCGATTTCCCGGAAATCGTGGAGCTGGACATCAACCCCCTGTTCATCACCAGGGGCCAGCCCCTGGTCGGCGACGCCCGCATGGTGGTGGAGGAAAGCCCGGTGCCCGCGCCCCGCCACCTGATCATCGCGCCTTATCCCAACCAGTATGTCACCCACTGGATGCTGGACGACGGCACCCCGGTGAAGCTCAGGCCCATGCGGCCGGAAGATGAACCCCTGGTGGCGGACTTTCTGGCCTCCTGTTCCGAGGAAACCATCTATTTCCGCTACTTCCGCCGCATCAAGCGCTGGACCCACGACATGCTCATCCGCTTCACCCAGAATGACTACGACCGGGAAATCGGCATCATGGCCGTGGGCGTGCCGCCGGGCCCGGAGGTCATGATGGGCGTGTCCCGCCTGGTCACCACCCCGGACCGCCAGAACGCCGAATTCGCCATTATCGTGGCCGACGCCTGGCACGGCAAGGGTCTGGGCTCCAAGCTCGTCCAGCGGCTCATCGAGGTGGCCCGGGACATGGGGGTCAAACAGCTCTGGGGCGCGGTGCTCTCCGCGAACCACCCCATGCTGGCCCTGGCCCAGAAATATGGCTTCACCTTGAAAAAAGACGCGGAAGGGGAAACCGTGCACCTGGAGAAGAGGCTTTAGGGACGGTGTTTCTGTTTTAGGAATTGTCCTTGTAGGCCTTGAGGACACGGGAGACGCAATTTTTCGTCTCCCGGTAAGGAAGGATGCCTTTATATTTTTCCACGGCTCGGGGCCCGGCGTTATAAGCGGCCAGGGCCACAGCCGTATTGTGGTTAAAACGGTTCAGGCAGTCCTTGAGGTATCTTATACCGTTTTCAGTTTTCTGTAAAAAAAACAAGAATATCCATTAGTTACATTGCAAGTTTGTTTCATTTGAAAGCGAAATT
>CAZLRL010000463.1:0-2611 GCA_964561645.1 uncultured Desulfobacterales bacterium | reverse complement strand
CAAGCACACGGACGGCAACCTGTGGCCCATCCTGGATATGATCGTTGACTCGGGCATTGACTGCCTGGACCCCATCGATCCCCTGGCCGGGATGGACCTGGCCCTGGTCATGAGCCCCAGGCAACGGCCCCATTTTCTGGCCCGCCTGGGCCAGGGCGGCGTGCCCCAGGTTGTGTGGCTACCATCCTTTCCCGAGGGCGGCTTAGAGCATGTGGTCACGAGGCAAGCCCGGCGTCTGGAGGAACTGGGCCTTCGGGAAGTCCCGGTACTGGTGCGTCTGCGTCTGGAGACGGTGAGCAGTGAAGACTTGGGGCTTGATCCTGACGACCGTGTCCTGGTGCTCGCGCCGGGAAGCGGCCATCTGGCCAAAAATTGGCCTTTGCCCCACTATTATGAACTGGCCCGCACCCTGGCCTGGGACGCGGGCCTCAAGGTGGTGTGGCTGGCCGGTCCGGCGGAAGAGGGGCTGCTGCCTTACCTCGAGGGGCTGGCCGCGGCCCAGGGACAGGAGGTCTGGGTCCAGGAACCCCTGGAGCGGGTGGCCCGTCTTCTGGCCTGCAGCGAAATTTTTTTGGGCGGCGACAGCGGCATCTCCCACCTAGCGGCCGCGGCTGGAGCCCGCCGGGTGGTGGTCCTCTACGGCCCCACCGATCCCCGGGTCTGGGCCCCCCTGGGAGAGCAGGTCACGGTCCTGACCCCGCCCGGGGAACCCGGACCGGCCCGCTTCCTGGCGGATCTGCCGACCGCCGCGGTCCTGGCAGAGGTAAGGCGGTTTTTGTCAGCGACAGGTCCCCGAACCTCCTGACTCGAGCAGGAAAAATTGTGACAATTTTTTTGCAGATAAAGGAGGCGGAATGAAAAAGAAGAGAGTTTTATTACAACCTGGTTTAAAAATTTGGCCGCACGTATGAAATTTTAGAATAAGCGGTTCAGGCTGATTCTTTGGGTTCTTTCCCCTGGTCGTAAAAAAATTTGAACTCAAGGAGCTTTTATCCGCGGTCGTCAAAAGTCTAACTTGCTGTAATTAAATGTATTTTAAGTTTATCTGAAAATTGGCATGGATACTGCAGCTATATATAGGCAGAAAGGTTACCCCCGAAAAAAACATACCATTTTCTCCTTTCTTCAAGTGGCCGGGTTTCCCCCTCCCGGCCACGATATTTTTGGGCCCCCCTCTAAGTATCCTCAACGTTTCTGGAAATAAGCCTTTACTGTCGCCAGATCCGCCGGAGCCCGGGCCAGCCGGGTGCGCAGGGCGTGCAGCCGCGTTTTGGCCGCGGCTGCGGCCTGGTACAGGGCCGAATCCCGGCTCAGGCGGCGGGCCGCTTCCCAAACCATGTCGGCCGGGCTGCAGATAAGCAGCAGGTCCGCGCCCGCAGCCAGGGCCTGGCCGGCCGCGTCGGGAACCGCGCATGCGCCGGCGATGGCGCCCATTTCCAGATCGTCAGTCATGATGACCCCCTGAAAGCCCAGGCGTTGGCGGAGCCAGTCCCCCAGGGCCACGGCCGACAGGGTGGCGGGCCGGCTGTCGCAGGCCGGGATGTGGAGATGCGCGGTCATGATGGCGGGGACCCCCAGGGCCGTGGCCCGGCGAAAGGGCAGCAGGTCCATGGTCCTCTCCGGGTCCGGGTCCTGGGCTGTGGGCAGGGTCTGGTGGGAGTCCAGTGTGGTGTCCCCCAGACCGGGGAAATGTTTGGCCACGGCCACGACCTGGGCCTGCCCGAAGCCCCGGATGGCGGCCTCGCCCAGGGCGGCCACCTTGTCGGGGTCGGGGCCGAAAGAGCGTTCCCACAGGGGACAGTCAGGTGCCCGGGCCACGTCCAGAACCGGGGCCAGGTTCATGTTAAGGCCTACCAGCGCCAACTCCCGGCCCACGGTGCGGGCCAGGGCTTCCACCTGACCGGCGGTCGCAACAAGCCCCAATTCCCGGGCCGGGGGAATGAGGGTAAAGGGCGACTTCAGGCGCTGGACCGGTCCCCCCTCCTGGTCCACCGCGATGAGCAGGGGCGGGGCTCCGGTGTCCAGGGCTTCCTGCTGCAAGTCCCGGGTCAATTGCCAGATCTGCTCGGGGTCCTCCAGGTTGCGGGCAAAGAGGATTATGCCTCCTACCCCGAGGTCCCGCACCAGCTCCCGGGCCGCCCGGTCTATCCGGGGTCCTGTTATACCCGCCATGAAAAGGGGTCCGACCGAGCTGAGCTCTCCCTTTTTCCCCCCGATGGTCATATTTCCGCCTCCCTAAGCCCACGGTTAATTTGTTGATCAACTATCCGAATATGCTTACAAATTACGCCTAATCTTAGTAGTGTCCGGTAGGTTTCTTGCAGTCGTTAGGGGATCAGAACTAATAAAAATGTAGCCGCGAGGCTAAGCCTGCGCCAGCACAGGCTGAAAGCCTGTGCCACCAAGACTTTCCTTCATATTAAAAGTCAATCGGAACATAAACAGGCTTTTGTGTCCAAAGAATTTCGGTGGGCTGTGCCCACCCTACGCAAACTGTTAAATTGCCTGTTCATCAAGATCCTGCGACATTCAAGGGAAAACTTCTACCATAAATAATAATACGATTATTTCTTTAACTCTAAAACCACGCCAATGTTTCGAGTCCTTAAGT
>CAZLRL010000462.1:0-2615 GCA_964561645.1 uncultured Desulfobacterales bacterium | reverse complement strand
GTGGGAGCACAGGCGTCCCGCCTGTGATGAACAGGCAGGATGCCTGTTCTCCCGGCTTCATTGGGACGGCAGGCCTTTCCAGCGCTTTCAGGACACGGGCAAGATGCCCGTGCTACCGGCAGTGAGGATGTCAGGTAGGGGCGGGGGTTACCCCGCCCTTAGGTCCCCGTCACCCACTGAAAAAGGGGCGTCATGCGATGGATGATTTGGATGGCCGCGGCTGCGGGTTTGGTGATCGCGACCGGAGCGCTGGGCAGCATGGGCAGGGAAACTCAAAGCAGAAAAGCCATGGACACTACTACTTCTGATATTCAGGTGAATCCCATCGGCACGGTGAGCAGCCGCCAGGACGACAAGGCGAGCCTCGAGATCCGCCCGGAGGTGGCCCAGGCCCTGATGGGCCTGGAGGGCTTCTCCCACGTCTGGGTGATCTTCTGGTTCCACGAACACGACAGCCCGGAACAACGGGCCATCCTCCAGGTGCACCCGAGGCGTGATCCCGCCAATCCCCTGACCGGAGTTTTTGCCACCCGGGCGCCGGTGCGCCCCAACCTTATCGGTCTCACCTGCTGCCGGATTGTCGGGGTGAAGGGAAATATCCTGGAGGTGGAGGGGCTGGACGCCAGGGAGGGTTCGCCGATCCTGGACCTCAAGCCCTATATTCCCGGGAGCGACGCCCGGCCGGAGGCAAAGGTGCCCGGGTGGGTGGAGAAAAGGGGGAAGGAGGGGTGATTACGGAAATTTATGGTGCGTAAGACGCACCCTACACCGCTAAATCCCCCTTTAGAAAAGGGGGACTTTTAAAACTTTCTGCGAATTTTGCCGCCCAAAAAAGATCATAAAATTCAAGGGACGCGGCACTACAAGCTGTTGCAAATCCTTTTTTTTGTAATCCGGAACGAAGTGAAAAAGATCTATAAGTAATTGAAACGACTATGTTCTTCGGTCGCTTCGCTCCCTCAGAATGACAATAATAGAGATATCTTGCCGGAGGCCCTTTAGGAAACCGACTTATTAGGGTAATGACAGGGCTGCCGAGGGCGGGCACGGAGGCCCGCCCCACCAATAATACCTTGCCATTATTATTCCTCGTGCCCAAGTTGTACCTGGGCACGCAATCGATGCCAAGCTCAGCTTGGCCCGAACCAAGGCGTTCCCAAGCTCAGCTTGGGAACGAGGCCTGGAATTAAACAAAGCCTCAAATTTGAAAGAACCAAAGCTTAAAGCTTAGGGCTTAAAGCTTAAAGCCCTCCACTCCGGTCATTTTGATCCCAGCCAAAAATTCCGCTCTTACAATAGATTGAGTTCTAGACTACTTGGTCCCGCCGGATGGAGGTCACCCGCCCCCGCCAATCCACCTGATAGAGCGTGCCCCGCCAGGCGATTTTTTGGGTCAGGCAGGTTTTGAAATGGACCCAGGCGGCCAGGCCCAGGGAGGAGAAGAAGGCCGCCAGCCACCAGGGCCGGGAGCAGGGGCGGGGATGCCGGCACCGCAGACGCAGGGCCAGGGCGCTGAGGCCGGCCAGGAAGGCCAGGGAGAGGACCGCGGTCAGGGGCGAGCCCCAGGCCCAGGGGTCCAGGAGCAGCCGGGCGAGGCTGATCAGGGTGAGGGCGGTGAGCAGATAGAGGAAGATCCCTGCGGCCAGCCAGGAGCCCGGCAGGTAATACTTGAGGTAAATCCACTGGCGAAACAGCCAGCTTTGCCAGGAAGTGAGCGTTTCTCGTAACACCGGCGTGGCCAGGTCGGCGCCGTGGGAGAGAGCAACGGGGACGCGGGCCCGGATCAGGAGGGCGGCCAGGGAGACGTCGTCCACCACGGTTTCGGCCCAGAGTTTGTCCACATCGAGGCTGTAAAACAAGTCCCGGCGGATGGCGGTGGCGCCGCCCCAGGGCTGGTTGAGCCAGGTCACGGCCTTGGTGTGGTAGAGGGTCAGGACCGACACGGCCCGGCCCCAGGTGGCCAGGCGGTCGTCTTCGGGGATGATGTGATGGTAGCCGCTGGTGACTGCCGCGTCCCCCCGGGCCACGGGTGCGGCCAGGCGCCGGAGGAAGTCGGCGGGGGCCTTCTGGTTGCTGTCGCAAAAGGCCAGGATTTCCGGGTCCTCCCCGGCCAGGCGCACGCCGGCCAGCAGGTTGAAATTCTTCTGGCCGCAGTGGCGGGCCGCGCCGGCCAGCACCAGGCGGGCCCGGGAGCGGCCCCGGATCAGGGCGGCAATGATCCCGGTGGCGGGGTCATGGATGTCCCGGGTGGCGAAGATGACCTGATAGTCGGGATAGTCTTGCCGGAGCAGGGCTTTGAGGCGCTCGGCCAGGCCCGGGGGTGTACCCGCCACGGGCACGATGAGGGCCAGGCGGGGCCAGCCGCCGGGGGGCGGCTCCGGTTCCCCGGGATGGACCCCCGCGGCCAGGGCCCGGCGGCCGGCCTGCACCAGGCCGGCAAAAGCCAGGAGCACCAGGGCCATAGCGGCCAGGAGGAGGGCTTCAGGCACTAGCGCACCCCCCGGACCGCTGGTGTGGCTGAATGGGGATTTTGGGCAGCAGTATTTGGGAGAGGGGGCCAGGGTCAGCGGACCCCTGCGCGCCCAGGGCTTGATGAATCAAGCCCCTACAATGAA
>CAZLRL010000461.1:2259-2626 GCA_964561645.1 uncultured Desulfobacterales bacterium | reverse complement strand
GTGGCAAGGCACCGCGGGCACCTCCGGGGAGGTGGGTCATATCACCGTGGAGCCCGAGGGGGAAAAATGCAATTGCGGCAATCGCGGGTGCCTCGAAACCGTGGCCTCGGGCCACTGGACGGTCGAGTGGGTGAAAAAGGAACTGACCAGAGGGGCCTCCTCCTGGCTCCGGGAGCTGTGGGAAACCGATCCGAATGACATTATCGGCGAGACCCTGGTCACGGCCGCCCGAATGCGGGACCCTCTGGCCCTGCGGGCCTTTGAGCGGGTCGGCCGGGGTCTGGGCATCGCCATCGCGGACGTGGTTCATCTCCTGGGGCTCTCCCGGGTGGTGTTGGGAGGACGCTTTACCAGGTCCTGGGACCAC
>CAZLRL010000461.1:0-2249 GCA_964561645.1 uncultured Desulfobacterales bacterium | reverse complement strand
GCGCCTCACTCTGTTTCCCCCGGAAGCGGTTTCCATAGCGCCGGCGGAGCTGGAGGATGACGCCGGGATGTTGGGCGCGGCCCGCCTGGCCTGGGACACTCTGGCCGCGGAGGCCGGGTGAGGCCCCAAAGGTCGGATTTTTTCCGGTGGGAAACAAACCCCAAGACCTCGGAGAACCAGATTGGTAAACCCCGTAACCATTACCGTAAATCTCAAAGCCAAACCCGAGTGCGGTGAACGCTTGAAAAAAGTCCTCACCGAGCTCATCGAGCCCAGCCGAGGAGAACCCGGCTGCCTTACTTACGACATGCTCCAATCAGCGGACGATCCTCAGAGATTCTTGCTGTATATGACCTGGCAGGATGAAGAGGCCTTTCAGCGGCAGACCCAAAGCTCCTGGGTGCGGGACTTTGATCAAATCCAGGCGGCGCGGCTTCTGGATGAGCCTTTTGTGGTGACCCGCTGGCAGATGTTGGGCTGAAATGAACCGATCCTGGTAAATACTCCACTTGGAAGCATAATCCTTACAAATTTGAGAGAGTGCTATGGCCACCGTTTCTGTGAAGGTCGCGTTGCAAGCTAAAGGGCCCGAGGTCTGGGAGGTTATCAACGACTTCGGCGGTATTGCCAGGTGGGTGCCCGGCATTTCCCAGGTCTCGGTCGCGGGCCGCGGCGTGGGCGCGGTGCGCACCGTGGCCTACGAGGACGGCACCCGATCCGTGGAACGTCTGGAAAGCCTGAACGATGACTCCCGCTCCCTGACCTATGCCATCCTGGAGTCCACCTTGCCGGTGCAGGGTTACATCGGTTCACTGACTGTGCGGGAGGTGCCTCTCGGCAGCGAAGTGGAGTGGTACAGCACCTTCGGGGCCAAAGGCGCGGCGGAAGACGAGGTCTCCCGCCTGCTGGAGAAAAGATGCCGCCAGGCCTTGGCCGGGTTACAAAAATTTTTACGGCGGTGACGGCTCCGAAGCGATGGACCATATGACAATTTTGTCAAAGGGAGCTCATCATGAGAATCATCCTGGCGGTAATGCTGGTCCTGATGACGGCGACCGCGGGTTATGGCAAAATTATCACCCAACCGGTGCACTATCAGCAAAATGACACGATTTTAGAGGGTTACCTGGCTTATGACGACGCCGTCTCCGGCAAGCGCCCCGGGGTGCTGGTGGTCCACGAATTCTGGGGCCTCAACGATTTCGCCCGGCAGAAGGCCGAAGAGGTGGCCAAAATGGGTTACGTGGCTTTCGCAGTGGACATGTACGGCCAGGGCGAGGTGACCCGGGATCCCGAGAAGGCGCGCCGGTGGGCGGACCATGTCAAAAGCTCGCTCCTCATGCGGGAGCGGGCCCAAGCCGGCCTTCAGGTTCTGGCCAAGCATGACCTGGTGGATGCCAAGCGTCTGGCGGCCATCGGGTTTTGCTTCGGCGGCACCACGGTGCTGGAATTGGCCTATAGCGGCGCGGACCTGCGGGGGGTGGCCAGCTTTCACGGCGGCCTGACCGTGCCCCAGCCCGAGGAGATTAAGAACATCAAGGCGAGCCTCCTGGTCCTGCACGGCGCCGACGATCCCCATGTCAAGGCCGAAGCGGTAGATGCGTTTCTAAAAGCCATGCGCCAGAGCAAGGCGGATTGGCAAATGATTTTCTTCGGCAACACGGTCCACAGCTTCACCAACCCCGCGGCCGGCTCCGATCCCAGCCAAGGCGTGGCCTACAACCCCAAAACCACGGCCCGGTCCTGGAAATACCTGCGAATTTTTCTGGAGGAGGTTTTTTCCCAGACGAAACCCCAATAGATGAGGGCGCGAAAGGCTGGAGGCGCTGCGCTTTCCCGCCCTACGGTTCTCTTTAACAAACTGGAAAATATCGGTGGGGCGGGCCTCCGTGCCCGCCAGACAAAGGGCGGCCAGAGATGGCCGCCCCACCGGGATCAGGGCGACTGAGAATTTTTCCACATCGAGTTGAATTGAGGGATTATTACCAGATGAGACTTCGTAGGGTGGGCACTGCCCACCGGAATTTTGAGGCAGAATACACTCCTTCGTCCGATTAGGCTTGGGCTACAAAGGAGAGATTTGGTGGCACAAGTTTTCAACCTGTGCCGGCGAGGCTAAACTCTCATGGCCGACTTGGCTCGCCCCCGAAAATAAAAATTTGTTGTAGGCGCGGACCCGCGTGTCCGCCCGAGCGGGCAAACCCATGGGTGCGCCCTTACATTAAGGAATATTCAAAAATGGGGAATTT
>CAZLRL010000460.1:0-2627 GCA_964561645.1 uncultured Desulfobacterales bacterium | reverse complement strand
CCCCCAACCAAGGGAGACACGCGCCTACTTGACAACTTTCAACCATATCAGGGTGCGTCTTATACCGTTTTCGGTTTTCTGTAAAAAGAAACAAAAATATCCATTAGTTACATTGCAAGTTTGTTTCATTTGAAAGCGAAATTGATATTACGCACCATAAATTGCTCCTGGAAAAAGTCCCCATCAATTTGAAAAAAGGCCCCCAGCACGCACAGGCGAGACGCCTGTGCCACCAATACTTCCATGATTTTGGGGAGCCAGGAGCTCATGAAAGGCTTGTTCCCAAGCTCCTGCTTGGGAACCTATTTGGATGCAAAGCTCTGCTTTGCTCCAAAATCAGTAGGCGTAGGGCGGGAAAGCGAAGCGCATCCCGCCTTTGGAAAAGTTTTTGGTTTCCCCTTCTCTGAAGAGTTTTTCGAGAGCGGCCTGCACCCGCCAACATCGGCGTGCCCGGCACGCCCTATGGTCCCTCTTTCTGAAAGGGGGTTCCACGGGCCAGATGCCCGTGCTACCGGCAAGGAGAGGAAATGTAGGATGATCCCACCGCACACTGATTCCTCTCGAAACTCAAAACTCAAAACCCGAAACTCAAAACCAAAAGCTTATAGCTTATAGCTTATCTCTCAGGCCCACTTGAGCCCCAACAACTTCAGTATCTGAATGATCACCACGGGAATGAGGCTGGCCCCGATGATCACCAGCCAGCCCTGAAAGCCGGGATCAGCCATACTCAGCACCGCGGCCAGCCCCGGCACATAAACCGCCAAAAGCAAAAGGCCGGTGCACAAGACCAGGGCACCCCAAATAAAGGGATTCTTGGTGATTTCATTGACTATCAGGCCGGAGTCCGAATCCCGCATGTTAAAGACATGCCAGAGCCTGCAAAAGGCCAGGGTCAGAAAGGAGGTGGTGACCGCCAGCTTGGGGTCCACCCCCCCGCGCTTCAGGACCAGGGCAAAGGTGGCCAGCACCACCGCGGCGATCAAAACGCCGTAAAAACCGATGGTGAACCAGTGCCACCGGGTTAAAATGGGCTCCTCGGGATCCCGGGGCGGCCTGTCCATGAGGGCCGGGTTGCCTTCCCCCACCCCTAACGCCAGGGCCGGGAACACGTCGCCGATCATGTTGAGATACAAAATCTGTAAAGGCAGCAGCGGCAGGGTCCCGCCCGCCAGCCAGGCCAGGGCCACGATCAGGATCTCGCTCACATTGCCGGACAGCAAAAACAGGATGAACTTGCGGATATTGCCGAAAATCGCCCGGCCGTATTCAATGGCCACCACAATGGTGCCGAACGCATCGTCCTTGAGGATCATGTCCGCGGCTTCCCGGGCCACCTGGGTGCCCCGCTGCCCCATGGCAATGCCGATGTCCGCCTTCTTGAGCCCCGGCGCGCCGTCCCCGGTCATGGCCATGATGGAGCCGTGCTCCTGGTGCAGGGCAATCAGGTCCAGCTTTTGCTTGGGGCTGACCCGGGCGAAAATGGGCACCCGCAGCAGGCGCTCACGCTCCTCTTCTGACAAAGACTCGGTGTCCTCCAGGTCCTGCCCCAGGATCACCTCCACCTGCTCATCATCCACCAGGCCGATATCCAGGGCGATATGGCGGGCGGTCTCGGGCTGGTCCCCGGTCCCCATCACCACCCGAATCCCGGCCTCCCGGCACTCGGCTATGGCGTCCGGCACCGCCTCCCGGAAGGGGTCCAAAAGTCCCGCCAATCCCAGCAAGGTAAGATTCTCGTATGGGTTTTCGTCCTTGGACTCCGCTGCCTTCTCAGCCAGGGCCAGCAGGCGCAAACCTTGCCCGGCCAACCGCCGGTTGGCTTCCAGCCAGGCCGATTTATCCGCGTCTTCGAGATGTTTGGTTTCATCGTTTACCTGAACCCGGCTGCAAGCCTCGACCACCGCCTCCGGCGCCCCTTTCACCGCCACCCGCAAGGCGCCGTTGGTGCGATGAAAGGTGGCCATCATCTTGGTCTCCGGATCAAAGGCCTCTTCCCGGACTTCAGGATACGACTTCAGGAGTTCCTCCCGTTCGAGGCCGACCCGGGCGCCCGCCTCCAGGAAAGCCACCTCCAGGGGGTCCCCGAAGGCCTCCTTCTGGCCGTCGTGGTTTTGCCCGTGCAAAGAAGCGTTATTGCACAGCACCCCCACCTCCAGGGCCTGCTGGACCACCCCGCGCTCGCCGCCGCTTTCCCCCTGTTCTTGAGCCTCTTTTGGGCCCGGGGACAGCTTTTCCTCCCGAATCTCCCCGTCGCTGCCGGCCAGGGCCAGGCGCTCGAGCTTCATGCGGTTTTCCGTGAGCGTCCCGGTTTTGTCGGTAAAAATGATATTGATGGACCCCAGGGTTTCTATGGCGGACAGCCGGTTCACCAGCGCGTTGCGCCGGGCCATGCGCCGCATGCCCCGGGCCAGGGCCAGGGTGGCGACAATAGGCAGTCCCTCCGGAATCGCGGCCACGGCCAGGGCAATGGAGGTCTCAATAATCAAAAACAAGTCTTTTTGGGCTATAAAGCCGGTCCCGGCCACCACCAGGGCCAGGGCCAGGGTCACCCAGATGAGACGATAACCGAGCTGATCCAATCTCTTTTCCAGGGGCGTGGTTTCCTCTTCAGCTTCCTCCACCAG
>CAZLRL010000459.1:0-2635 GCA_964561645.1 uncultured Desulfobacterales bacterium | reverse complement strand
GTGATACCGCCGACCCCTTACAGAAGAACTTCGATGCCCAGGAATATTTTGTGGTGCCCCTGGTGGTAAAAGACCGGGCCACCGGGGTGATCATGGTGGACAACCAGGCCTCGGGGCGCCCCCTGGAGTCCGAACCGCTGCACGCCCTGCAGATGCTGGCCACCCAGGCGGCCCTGATGCTGGAGAACGCCCACCTTTACTTCACCATTGAAGCCAACAACCGGGAACTCATGCTGATCCGGGAACGCATGCTGGAATCCGACCGGTTGGCCGCCCTGTCCAGCCTGGCCTCCGGCATGGCCCACGAAATCAGGAACCCCCTGGTGTCCATCGGGGGTTTCGCCCGGCGCATCGGGAAATTGGTGGAGAAAAATTCGCCCCTGAGGGGTTATGTCGAGGTCATCCAGGAGGAAGTTTCCCGGCTGGAAAAGCTGCTCAGAGAAATACTTGATTTTACTGGAGAAAATTTAAGTTATTTCGGTGATCACAGCCTGGACCAGCTCATCGAGGACACCCTGCCCCTGGTCCAGCGGGACCTGGAGGGCAGCGATATCAAGGTGGTGAAAGAACTGGAGCCCGTCCCCCGCATCCATTGCGACGACCGCCAGATCAAGCAGGTTTTTTACAATCTGTTTCAGAATGCCCGCCAGGCCATGCAAAACGGCGGCGGTACGCTGACTATCAGCACCTACACCCAGGAAAGGGAGGACGGCATCTATGTGGCGGCTGCGATCAGCGATACGGGCGGGGGCATCCCCCTGGATGTGCTGCACAATATATTTAATCCCTTTTTCTCCACCAAAGACCACGGCACGGGGCTGGGCCTGTCCATTGCCCAGCGGATCGTAGCCCGCCATTATGGGCATATTGAAGTGAAAAACGAACTGGGGAAGGGGGTGACCTTCATTGTCACCCTGCCCATAGCTAAATATTGTCTGGTAAAGGATGCCGGCCAGGAAGGCACTGCTCTGGCCAGCGCCTTGAATGCCCCTTCAGGAGGACGGCGATGAAGAAAATCCTGGTGGCGGACGACGAAATGGCTATTCGCCTCCTTTACAGCGAAGAACTGAAAGAAGAGGGTTACGAAGTGTACACGGCCGCCAATGGCCGGGAAGCCCTGGACATTGTCGACAAAGTGCCCTTGGATCTGGTGATCCTGGACATCAAAATGCCGGAAATGGACGGTATTGAGGCTTTGCGGCAAATCAAGGAAAAAAAGCCGGATTTGCCGGTGTTGCTGAGCACCGCGTATGGGGAGTACAAACAGGACTTCGCCACCTGGGCCTCTGAGGATTACCTGGTCAAGTCCTCTGATCTGGAAGATCTGAAAAGCGCAGTCAAACGGTATCTCAAAGATTAATACCCGAGGTGAACATGTCTAGATTCAAGGCCGTGGTGCTACTGGTCTTCGGTGCGGTTTTGGCGGTTTTCATCTATCAAAATTGGGTTTACCCTAATCCAGCCGTTAGGTTTCTGAATTTTGAGTTTTTGCCCTTGCCCATGTCCGTCATACTCCTGGGCTTTTTCCTGCTGGGTTTTCTCGCCGGCTGGGTGGTAAACGCCTTCAGCGCTAAAGTGCACAAGCACGAGACGCCGTCGGAGCCCCCTCCGGAAAGCTGACCGACCTGCCTGTTCCTTAAGACTCTTCTGCGAAGGCCGCCTGGCGCCTTTCCAGGACCGCCTTCACCCCTTTCGGATCGGCCAGGCGTTCCCAACTGAGCCGGGGCTGACCTGCTTTATCGTGGATTACCAAACTGCCGACATTGAGGAGTGTCTGGGTGAGGCCTCGCAGCACCTTGATCTTCCCCACCTCCGGCCACGCCAGCTTTTCTTGTGCGGCCGGCCAATAATTCACCCGCTTGACACCCTCGGAGGTGGCGCGAAATTCCTGGCCGAATTTGCGCAGCACAAAGGCTACCAGGACCGCCAGCCCCAAAAGAACTCCCAGCCAGACGGGGACGCCCACCGCCGGATTGATCATGGGGCCGAAAAACGCCACCGCAAAAGCGATATAATAGACCAAAAAACCCCGGTAAGAGGGGCGCCAGACCATTTCCCGGGAAACTTCGGTTATGTCTTTTGAGGCCATCGGTCACTCCCCATCTGGTTGGAATTCAAAAAAGCCTAAACAGGCACAGCCTATCAAATTTTGGTTTCAAAATCGGAAAAATCAGGTAGGGCGGGCCTCCGCGCCCGCCAACCATGGACGGCCAGAGACGACCGTCCCACCGGTGCATTCCTGATTCTTTGGAGCCAGATATCTGATAATGCGCAGTGCACCCTGATAAGCTTTGTGGTGCGTAAGACGCACCCTACATTGTCAGAGAATTCTGACCTTGCGATCTCTGCGAAAATCATCCCTAAATCAAAAGTTTCTTTCAACAACCCAAAAATAATTCAGAAATATACACTATGACAAGTTTTATCGCGCCGCTTCAGGTCCCGTAGGGCGGGCGTCTCGCCCGCCTGCCCGGCTGTGGGGGAATTTCAAGCTGCAGCCATTAATTTACCAGAATAATTTTCTAATCAATACCTGACGCTGAAATCCTGAAACTCCCCTTGATGGGGCTGCCAGTCGATCTGGACGTCATCCACGGCCGCATAGGAAGGTCCCTTTTGGCACCAGGCCAGCATA
>CAZLRL010000458.1:0-2646 GCA_964561645.1 uncultured Desulfobacterales bacterium | reverse complement strand
TGCCGCCGGCCAGCACCACCCGGGCCTGCTGGAACAGCTCGGGTTCATGCCGCCTCAGCTCCAGGACCATTTGGGCCAGGGTGAGGGTGGAATGGCTGCCGACGTGACCCCCGGCTTCACGGCCTTCGAGCACCACCCAGCTGGCCCCGGCTTGGAGGGCCAGGCGCAGGAGTCCTTCGTTGGGGGCCAGATAACAGACCGGGATGCCTTCCTGGGCAAACCTCTGGGCATAGGCCGGGTCGCCGGCCGCGATCACCGCCAGCGGGGGCCGTACTTCGGTCACCCAGGCCAGCTGTTCTTCCAAAAAGGGGTTTTCCGGGAGCGCGATGAGGTTGATGCCATAGGGCCTGTCGCCCATGATCTCCTGGAGGCGGCCCAGGTCCCGGTCCAGCGCGGCGCGGTCCCGGAGACCCAGAGCGATGGTGGGCAGGCCTCCGGCTGCGGCCACGGCCCGGGCGAATTCGGGCACGTCGCTGATCCAGGTCATAGCCCCTTGGATAAAAGGATAGGTAATTCCCAGTTCCCGGGCCGAGGGACTGGCCTGGAAGCGGTCTTTGATGGTATTAGCCTCGCCCAGGAGCCGGTCTATTGCGGCCACAAAGCCCGCGACCGCTTGCGGGGTGGACTTCCCGAAGCGTTGGACAAAAGCCTGCGCCCAGGCGGCTTCGGGGCCGAGACAGATCAATTCCTGGCGGCTGAGGGTGCTGTCGAGGGCAGGAATGGACTGAGCCATTACCTGCTGAGCAAAACTGCGGCGCGCGGCTTCCTGATCATCCTCGCCCAGCAGTCGGTTGGCCAGGCTCCTGAGCTCCCGGACGGCCAGGGAGTTGCCTTTATCATATACCCGGCAGGGGACGCCCAGGGAGGCCCCCACCAGGGTAGTGTGCTCCAGGCTCAGTTTGGCCAGCCGCGCCTTGAGATCGGCGTCCGCGGTAACCAGGTCGGTGAGCCAGTGGAGGCTCTCAAATACAACACCGAGAGCTCCGCAGGCCAAAAAGGCCGCCGCGGCCTCGGGGGTTCCCACCCCGCCCCAGACAATGAGCCCGGGAGGCCGGGAAGCTTCCCGCAATTCCTGCTCCAGGGTGGCAAAAAGGATGCCCAGGGTTTCCGGACTCACCAGGCCGGAGGCTTCCGAACCCTTGAGGGCCAGGGCTTCGGGGGGCTGTTCAGCCTGTATTAATTGGCGGAGAAAATCCAGGTCCCCGGCGATGGGCACCACCCGGCAAACCTCTCCGAGCTTTTGCAGCCGATTTAAAAAAAGGGCCCCGTCGCCCGGAAACAGGTCCGGATGAAATTCCACCCAGAGGGTGTCAATCCCGGCTTCCTCCAGGAAACGGGGGAGACCAGGGTCCAGAAGGGCTTCCGAAGATACCTTGACATGCCCGGCACCGGCAGATTTGAGGGCAGCGGTCCATTCCAGGGGATGGTGGCGGCTCAGGTCAAAGATGGCGGTGGTGGCGGTGCCCCGGGACATGTCCATCACGGTGCGGTTGAGGTCCTGGGGCTGCCACACAAAGGCAACAAAGGGGCTTAAAGCGCCATCCGGCATGCAGTTTCCTCCAGCAAACTTACCCGGTCACCGAATCTCCCGGGTAATTAAATCAAATCAGATTATCATCACATAAGGTTAAAGTCTTGTCAATGCGGTATCAAACCGGGGGCTTTTCCAGGCGCGGCAGTGATTGGTCTTGAGGTCGATCGGCATCTCTGGTAAAAATTCCGTCAATAATTCACCGGGGAAATAACCACGAGACCTCGACGCGGGTGGCCCCTGGGGCCATCATAATTTTAGGAACCAGGAAGGGGAAGCTTTGAAGGAACAGGTGCTTCAGCTCCTTAAGGCTACGCAGGGCTTACTGGCTTATATCGATGACAACCACGTGTACGACAAAATGGCCGACGCGGGCTGCGGCCTTTATGACACCTACCGGTCGGACCCCTTTGACGAGGCCATCCACCAGGCCCGGGCCGCGGTCCAGGAAATGGAAAAAGTATTGACCGACGCGGCTTGAGGGAATTCCGGTCAGGCCTGGAAGCCCTGGCCGTTGAACCGCGGGATGGTTGTTCTCAATAACCGAGCCCGATTTTACTCAGGCCGAGGTCATTTCATAGCCGGCATTTTTGACCACCCGGGCCAATTCCTCCCCGGGAACGGGTTTGTTGTTCTCAAAGATAACCCGGCCGCTGGACAGGTCCACCTGCACCTGGGAGACGCCGGGGAGCTCTTCCAGGGCCTTGGTCACCGCCGCGGCACAATGACCGCAAGTCATGCCTTTCACAGTAATTTCCATGAGTGGCCTCCTTTGTCCTGAAAAGTAAGACTAATATTTTATTGGGAAAATCGGTGTCAGGCAATGAACAGCATGCGCCAAAATCGGGAAGGAGAAAGTCCCATTTGAGAAATGTGAGGGATAGGCAGTGCTGTCCGGATGGAAATAATTGGCCAGCAATTCCAGGCCGTCCACCAGGCGGGGGCCGGGGCGGTCCACCAGGTCCGGTTCCACCCAATACAGGCGTCCGGCCTGGACCGCGGGCAGCATGTTCCACTGGCGCCAGAATTTCATCCGTCGCGGCAGCGATGACGCGTCGGCCATGCCGGTAAACAAAATGACCTCGGGTCGGGACTTGAGCACCTCCTCCAGGTTG
>CAZLRL010000457.1:1575-2653 GCA_964561645.1 uncultured Desulfobacterales bacterium | reverse complement strand
TTGTTTCTTTTTACAGAAAACCGAAAACCGAAAACCGAAAACGGTATTAGTAAGGCCCGCCACATCTTTCTTTAAATCATCTCCCCCTTCAGTGTGAATTCATCTTCGAGAAAAAATTATTGCTGTGATGGGTATGGCCGGGGAACACAAATGCCTTGGGCCAGGCAGGAGGCGCTTCAATTTCCCGCTCTAGAGGCCCCCTTGCCCTCAGAACCCACGGCCACAAAGCCCTCATTTCTTCTCATCAATCGCCACACCCCGGGTCAAAAACGACACCCCTTGTTGCCCACCGGCGCCGATCATCACGCATTCCACCAGGGGGGGACTGACCGCGTAGTCGGTCTGCCAGATGACGATAAAAAAAGCCGCCGCGCCGCCGCTGACGTCCGATTCTTTGATGAAAAATCGGGTCGAGGTCCAGGGTTTCAGCACTATGGGCTTATCCACGAAATCCCGCAGGTGTTTGCCGGATTCATTGTAATAGCCCACCTTGGTGATCTGAATGTCGCCTTTCACGTCAATATTGCGCATGGTGAGGGTGGCGGATAAATCAAAGGTCCTGGCTTTATCCCCGAAAAACACCTGGGAATAAACCGGCACATACACGGTCTGGCCCTGGGACAACTCCAGGGCCGCGGCAGGGAGGTTTGTAACCAGGAGGCCTGCAACAACGAACATGACAAAACCAAGACCCCAAAAGGCAAGGTAGCAAACGCGGCGCATGGACAATAACCCTCCGAAACATCTGCTTGAGATTCTGTAGCCGCAGGCTTTAGCCTGCGCTTCTTTTGGTAATTACAGCGCCAGCTAAAGATTGAATGTTCTTCTGGCACCGGAAATTCTTGCCCTTTGATCCTGTAATACGCGGGCTTCAGTTCGCCCCAATCATTTATGAGCCAATAGAAATTTAAAGACCTGAAAAAATGCGGTGGGGCGGGCCTCCGTGCCCGCCAAAACCCCGGGTGGCCAGGGACGGCCCCTCCAGAATGTTTCCCCTGAAGAAATTTTTCCTGTAGTCTCAAAATTCTGGAAAGACCTGGTGGCCCAGGCGTCTCGCCTGTGCGTGGTTGTAAGTGGA
>CAZLRL010000457.1:0-1475 GCA_964561645.1 uncultured Desulfobacterales bacterium | reverse complement strand
TTGAACCTTGAACTTTCCCGGCCGCCCCAAGCTCGTGCAGCCCCGACAGGGTTACCCCCGTGACCGGTCCCCGCCGGACCAGCCAGGCCAGAAAATTTCGCAGCTTGGCCACCAGGCGGTCCACCGCCGGGGCGTCGGGAAAATCGGGGCTGCCGCCGGGCAGCAGTTCCGAGGAGTGCAAAAACAGGGTCAGGACCCGGCCCCCCCGCCGCTGATGCAGGCGGGCCGCCAGGCGCATAGAAAACCCGGGAAACCAGGCCGGGTGAATGCCGGCCGCGCCCACAAAGCGAAACCGTGACAACAAAGCCTCGGCCTTGAGCGCCGGAAACAGCCCGGCAAACCGATACCAAACCCGGGCCGAGGCGGGCCACACCGGCACCATGGTCACCGGCGCCTCCAGCAGCTTAAGGTCCGGGAAGCCCGGAAAATCCAGCCAGAAGGGGTCGGCCGGGGCCAGGAAATTCTGGCGGCCCTCGCCTTTGAAGGTCAAGGGCACCATGCTGCTGTCCACCAAGAGGCCGAAGCGGGGCAGGAGCTGCAAGAGGCCGGTGGACCAGTCAAAGCGGCCCATGCGAAAGGAATGGGGGGCCTCGCCAAAGGTATCGGTGAGACAGGTGACCAGGGACTCCAGTTTGGCTGCCAGCAGGTCGGCTGGCATCCGGGCCGTGGGTACAGGCTTCGGCCCTGACAGGTCTGCAAAAGGTGGGGTGTTCCAGGGATGGAGGTGGACGCCGATTTCGGCGCCGTGTTGTTCCCGCCAGGCAGCCAGGACTTCCCGGGCCGCGGCGTCCCGGGCCACCGGATAGGTCGCGAGCAGCGTCAAAGGAAAGCCGAACTCCCGGGGGATGAACTCCAGGCGCCTCAGTTCCGCCACATTGGCCACCCCCGCGCCCGACCGGGGATAGGTCCCGGAAAACAGGCCTTCTTCTTCCACGTCGATGGTGATGACCAGATAAAGGGGGTTACTCATGAAATCTTTCGCCTGAGCCTCGAGCCAATGTCTCCATATTTGTCATTCTGAGGGAGCTCGCGACCGAAGAATCTAGATCATTCGCGGCGCTCAGGATGACAAAACGACTTTTTTGCCAGAATCTCAGCTCATCACATCAAAAATCCAGCGGAAATAGGGGAGAGTCAGGATGCAATCTCCGCCTTACCCAATCCTCTGCCTCGCGCCCATGCCATAAACCCCTTCACCAGGCCACCCGGCCCCGCTCCCGCACAAACTCCCCCACCGCGGCATAAACCTCCTCATTGCCCAGAAATTTCCCCTGGCCGATGGCCCGCCGGAAGTCTCCCAGCCGCGCCTCGAAGTCGGCCATGAAATCCGGCCCCGGCGGAAAGCTGGTCAGCCCCCGGCCATACCCCAGCCGTTCCAGGTAAAACACGTTGAGGACTTGTTCGAACGCACCCTGAAAGGGGATGGACAGGACCGGTTTGCCGTAATACAGGGCCTCGGAGGTCAGGGTGTGGCT
>CAZLRL010000456.1:0-2661 GCA_964561645.1 uncultured Desulfobacterales bacterium | reverse complement strand
AGCTCAAGGGGTTTGTGGGCGCGGACCTGGAAGAAACCAGCGCGGCCCATAAGATCCTGGAGCAACTGGAGCGGGCGGTATCGCTGCTCAAGCGGGTCCTGGACCAGACCGAGCGCCGGGTGCTCCGGGGGGAGCAGGTGCCCGCCGGCGACAAGGTGGTCTCCTTCTTCGAGTGCCACACCGACGTGATCGTCAAGGGCCGCCGGGACACCCGGTATGGGCACAAGGTTTTTCTGAGCGGCGGGCGCTCCGGCCTGATCCTGGACTGCGTCATCCCCCGGGGCAACCCCGCCGATGCCGCCCTGTTCCCGGCTTTGCTCGGCCGGCAGGAGGAGATTTACGGCCGCCCGCCCCTGAAGACCGCGGCGGACGGGGGCTTTGCCTCCCGGGAGAATTTGCGCCTGGCCCAAGGCCAGGGGGTCAAGGACGTCATGTTCGCCAAGCGCCGGGGCCTGAGGGTTTTGGACATGGTGAAAAGCCACTGGGTGTACCGGAAGCTGCGCAATTTCCGGGCCGGCCTCGAAGCCAATATTTCCCGGCTGAAACGGGTTTTTGGGTTGGATCGCTGCACCTGGCAGGGCTGGCCGGGCTTTCGGCAGTATGTCTGGAGCGCCATCGTGTCTTACAATGTCCTGGTGTTGGGGATGTTGCTGCCGGCGCACTAAGGTGGACCTACCCCGGGCTTCCTGACCCAGGGAGAGGTCTGCCCGGCAGAGGGGAAAATCAGGGCCACAGGCCCGGCTCACGGCCAATTTTGCTCTCATAGCTCTTGATTAACCAGAGTTTCGGCGAAAAACGGCCCGCCGACGCTAAAACACCAACCTGAAACCACGACTTTCTGGATGAGAACTAGTTAGGTGACATGACACTACAGGCTGTTGTAAAACCTATGTTTCTGTCATCCTGAACGAAGTGCAAGATCTCGAACTCGAACTCGTTGAAAAAACTGGATTCTTCGGTCGCTGCGCTCCCTCAGAATGACAAAAAAACCGAAAATATGAGGTTTTGCAATGGCTTCTAATCCCGGGGAGTAATCATGACAGCTGAGCCAACACCACGCGTGCTTTCCTGGGGCGGCGATGCCCCCCAGCCGTGCCACGATTTTTTGCTGGCGCCGCGGGAGCGTCAAGCCCTGTGGCCCGAACGGTCGGAGGCCACCGCGACGGTGGCCGTGGTGGGCGCGGGCCTGTCGGGGTTGGCTGCGGCCCACCATCTCCAGGACCAGGAGGTCGTGGTTCTGGAAGCGGGACGGGAGCCCGGGGGCGTGTGCCTGGCCGGCTCCTACCAGGGCATACCCTATCCCGCGGGCTCGGCCTATTTTTACTACGATCCGGAGGACGCCGACAAACGGGCCTGGTGGAAGAACCTGGGCCTCGACGTGGAAGAGGTCCTGGTGACGCCGCCGGCCAGCGCCCTGTGGGATCAGGGCCGCTGGTACCCCGACTGCTTTGGCGGGGGCCTGAAGAATTTGCCCGTGGGCCCCGGAGATCGGGACCGGTTGCTGGAGTTGGCGGAGGATTTGGTCCAGCGGGAAGCCAGATGGGACCCCCTGGCCTCCCCCTTTATGACCAGCCCGGAGTGGGACCGCTATTCCTTGCAGGAATTCCTGGAACGGGTCTGGCGTTTTCCTCCCGAGGTCACCAGATTCTTCGAACCTTACTGCCGCTCCTGCCTGGGGGCCGGGCCCCCGGAGGTTTCCGCCTGGGCGGGGCTCTATTTTTTGATGTCGGAATTGTCGCCCACCTCCCGCAGCGGCTCTTTTCCCGAAGGCAACGCCCGCCTGGTCCAGGCCCTGGCCGCGTCTCTTCCGAAGCCGGTGCAGGTGCAGCAAACCGTGGTGGACCTGAAAGTCACTCCTGACGCGGTGCATCTTCTGGTTTGGGACGCGGCGGCCCGGCAGCACTGGCGGCTGGAGGCCGGGGTGGTCATTTTGGCCACCGGAAAATTTGTCACCCGGCGCCTGCTGCCCCCGGATTGCGGCTGGGACCTGGAGGTTTTCAACGAGTTCCGCTACAGCAGCTACGTGGTGGCGGCCCTGTGCGGCAATCTGAGCCTGGAGGCGCCGGGGTTTGAGAACTGGGTCACCGGAGAGGCGGCCTTTACGGATTTTATCCTGCGGCCTCGGCAAGCGCCCCCCGGTTCCCCCCGGGTCATGGTGGTTTTTGCGCCCCAGCCCTATCCCCAGGGGAGGGAAGCTTTGCTGGACAAAAGCCCGGAAGAGCAGGGCCAGGAGATGGTCAACGCCGCGGCCCGCCATTTCCCGGGCCTGAAAGAGGAGGTGGAGGAGGTGCACCTGTATCGCTTCGGCCACGCCCAGGTGGTGCCCTATCCCGGTTTTATCCACTTTCTCAAGGGCCGCTTAAGCCCCCAGGAAGGGCGCCTGATTCTGGCCAACTCCGACCTGGAGGGCCTGCCCTGCGTGGAAGCCGCGCTGGCCCAGGGCCACAAAGCGGCCCGGCGGGCGCGGTTCGTGCTCAGAACGTAAGGGCGAGGCGAGAAAATTTGTTGGGAGAGGGGGCCAGAGGTCGGCGGACCCTGACCCCCCTCCCAACCCTCTCTGTAGCTTGATTCATCAAGCCATAGGCGCAATGAATTGCGCCCCTACGGATGGGGAAGGCGGAAGAGGTAGGACCCACAACCCCGGTAAGACGGGCTTTCAGG
>CAZLRL010000455.1:0-2671 GCA_964561645.1 uncultured Desulfobacterales bacterium | reverse complement strand
TGATCAGAGAAGAAGTCCCTGCAAAATCTCGGCGATGCGCACCGCGGCCTGGCCGTCGCCGTAAGGGTTTTGGGCCTGGGCCATGGCCTCATAGAGGGTAGGGTCGGTCATGAGCTGCGAAACCCCGGTGAAAATTTTCTCCCGGTCAGCGCCTACCAGCTTCACGGTGCCGGCCCAGACGCCTTCTGGCCGCTCGGTCACCTCCCGCATCACCAAAACCGGCTTCCCCAGGGCCGGGGCCTCCTCCTGAATGCCCCCGGAGTCAGTGAGCACCAGAAAGCTCCGGCTCATGAGGTAAACAAAGGGCGCATATTCCAAAGGGGGGATAAGAGACAGGCAGCCGCCGCCGGTGGCCTGGAGGGTTATACTTCCGGCGTGGTGGCTGACAGTACCAGGAATCTCGCCGAGCAGCCGGTACACCGGCTCCTGCACGTTGGGGTTGAGGTGCACCGGATAGATCAGGCTAACGTCGGGTCGAAACTCCACCAAGTCCCGCAGGGCCAGACATATATTGGCGAAACCGGGTCCGAAATTTTCCCGGCGGTGGCCGGTGACCAGGATGAGGCGCCGGCCCTCCAAAATAACCCCGTGCTCCTGAGCCAAATACTCGCGCCAGCGCCCATCTTCCCGGCTCACGCGGGCCGCCACCATTTTGAGCGCGTCAATGACTGTGTTCCCGGTGACAAAGATACGTTCCGGTAACACCCTTTCGGCTAACAGGTTGTCCCTGGCCCATTGGGTGGGGGCAAAATGAAAAGTGGAGATGACCCCGGTGAGGTGGCGGTTCAGTTCCTCAGGATAGGGACGGTACTTGTTCCGGGTGCGCAGGCCCGCTTCCACGTGGCCCACTGGAATCTGACAGTAAAAAGCGGCCAAAGCGGCCGCGAAGGTCGTGGTGGTGTCCCCGTGGACCAGGACCAGGTCGGGGCGCTCCCGGCGGAGCACCTCCTTAAGCCCGGTAAGCACCCGGGAGGTAATATCGAAAAGGTCCTGGTTCGGGGTCATGAGGTCCAGATCGTAATCCGGGACAATGCCGAAGAGCTCCAGCACCTGGTCCAGCATCTGGCGGTGCTGAGCGGTGACCGCCACCTTGACCTGGAAGGCCTTGACCTCTTTCAGGCGCAAGACCACCGGGGCCAGCTTGATGGCCTCGGGCCGGGTGCCGAAGATGAGGAGGATGGTATTCATGTTCTTGGGCTGGTCAGTCAGGTCACTCTTGCTCAGTTGGTTTTTTATGATTTGAAGTAGCTGGTAAATCTGTTAATATATTTTTGTTGTTGAGATATTTCCCCTATGGAAAATTTATGCGCACCCTGGCCTTTGACACCCTGGAATTTGCCAAAAAGCTGAAAGCGGCAAATTTTCCCCAGGACCAGGCCGAGGCTTTGGCCGAAGCCGTGGCCGGCATCGTGGAGGAACGGCTGGCCACCAAACAGGACCTGAAGGAGTTGGAAGCCAGGTTGGAGGGCCGTTTGCGGGAAATGGAGATGCGGCTGCGTCATGACCTAACCCTGCGGTTGGGGGCCATGCTGGCGGCCGGGGTCGCGGTGGTCGCCGCCTTGGTCAAATTGCTCTAAGGTTAAAGATGCAAAGCACAGGCCGTATGCAAATCGACAAAAGCCCTCTGGTAGTTTTCCTGACCCTGCCCGCCACCTGAAACACCGTCCTACCTCTCCCATAAATCCAGCGTCGCCAGCTTATGGCCTCGGGCCGGGTGCCGAAGATGAGGAGGATGCTGGTTATGGAGTCCAAGGCGAGGCGAACGGGATCATCGCAACTGGGCGAGCCTGACTAATCAGTTTCCAATCGGGAAATTCGGGAGATTTCCTGCAGCACTATCTGGATATCGTTGACGGGGTCGCCGCTCAGGGGTGAAGATTTCACGAATCCCTCAGGATCGTGATAATGATGAGGGAAGTTTACCTATTTGAACTTCTCAAGAACCTTCTCTAAGGCGATGGCTTTGATCTTCCCCTGGTCATAAGCCTCGATGCGATCTTCTGATTCATTGGCCCACAATTCATCAAGCTCCTTGTCAGGCATATCCAGGCTGGAAAGCAGTTTGTCAATCAATTCTGCCTTTTCAACAGGCTTTAGAGTCAGGGCTTTCTGTAGTATTTCGTTGGGAACAGGCATTTTTTCAACTCCTTTAACGTCATTTAGATGGCAGGGCTTCCAGGCTTAAGTTTTTTTCTGTTTTCTGCCCTTTGGCTCCTTTGACCAACATGATGCCGATTTTTTTCAATATATCACGTCATTCAACTTGGCGGGATAAACCGGTTAGCAAAAAGAGGGGCTCGATTTTGGCCAGGATGATGAGGGGAGAGGCGTCCAGAACCCATCTTCTACCCATCCGCTGCTTCCCGTGACAGCTCTTGGGGCGTGGCTTGGAAGGGGGGAGACCACCGGAAACGATGAAGCGCCTCCAGGAAGGCCAGACGGCTCACTCCCGCAAGTTCGGCAGCCTTGGATTGAGACAAGACGCCCAACTCATACCATTTCACCGCGGCGGCCAGCCTTAATTCCGCCACGAACTCAGCGGGGCTTTTACGCAGGACGGCAAAACGTCTTCCGGCAGGTCTATGGTAAATTGAACCGACATGTTGGTCACTCTGGGGAATTTTTCTACATAATAAAGAAAATTACGTTTTATGGGAAGCAACTTCCCGCA
>CAZLRL010000454.1:0-2680 GCA_964561645.1 uncultured Desulfobacterales bacterium | reverse complement strand
CGGCGGCGCCGCGGGCTTCCTCCAAGCCAGAACGCAGCTGCTGTCCTCCACCCTTTTCAAGCCCCGGCTCTTCATGCGGGAGAATCCCGAAAGTGGTTTCGAGGTGGTCAGGCGGGACCTCTACGAGAACACCGACACGGCGGTGGACACCTTCGCGGACCGGGCCGAAGCGGAACAAATGGTGGCGGAGAAGGGGGGCCTGGGCCTGGAGCCCATTGACACCAATTACGTCAACATGATGAAGGCCAATCTGTGGGAGAAAACCCGGTGGCTGATGAACAATTATATCAGGAACGACCTGGAGACTACCGGCTTTCTGGCCACCAAGAAACAGCCCGGCTGGGTGCCCATAGCCGACAAGGGGATCTGGCGGGGGTATTGGGCTCACCCTGATGTGGCCTCGGTAGTGGAAAAACACCTGTCCCCGGGGATGCGGAACGATCCCCTGTACAAGCTGTATTACGAGCCCTTCTCTTTTATGAACGAAGTGTTCGTGGGGTTTTCCGGTTTCCACGCCACCTTCACGGCCCTTTCGTTTCTCTCCCACGGGGTGGGGATGAACCTTCCCCGGGCCATCGGGTCGGCCTTGACGGGCAACTTCGGGGCCATGAAGTTCCACCTGGACCAGTTGAAGAAAATGCTCAACATTCCGCGAAGCCTCATCGAGGGCGGCAAGTATGTGTCCCAATGGATGGAACCCGGGACCAATCCCGAACTCGAGGAGATGGTTGCCCTCATGCAGCAGGGGGGCAGTCGGGTGAAGGCCGACTTCGCCAAGGTCACCCAATCTTTTGTCGAGGCCCTGCAGGAGAGCAAGATCAGCCTGCCCCGGAAGTTCGTGCGCCTGTTCTCCGGGCCCATCATGAACTGGCTGGTGCCCCGCTTCAAGATCATCGCCACGGTCCGGCGCATGGAAAGCGAGTTGTTTCATGCCAGGCAAGAGGCGAATCGGGAGGGCCGCACCCTGACCCGGGAGGAAATGGTCAAGCTCGCTCAACAGGTCAACCGGGAAATTGACAATATTTACGGCCAGATGGTTTATGACAACCTGGGGATGAAACGGGGCTGGAAGGATCTCCTGGCCCTCTACATCGGTTTTCCGGGCTGGAACCTGGGCTCTTTCACCAAGCTCAGGGACGCGGTGTTCGGGGCCGGCCATGTGTTAGGGGCGCCGGCTCGCCTGGCGGCGGAAACCCTGACGGGGCGCAAACCGACCTGGGAGCGCATGAATCGGATGCAGCGCATGGGCCTGGAGTTTTACGTGGGCATGACCATCGTCATGGCGGTGGGCGGCGCCATCCTGCAACGGCTGCTGGCGGGTGAATGGCCCGAGGATGCCGCGGACCTGTTCATGCCCCGCACCGGGGCTATCATGTCCAACGGGGAGCCGGAACGGGTGCGGATGCCCACCTATATGCGGGACGTTCTGAGCCTGAGCCATCCCTTTGAGATGATCGCCCACAAGCAGGCCTTCCCCCTCCGCATGGCCACGGCCCTGGTGCAAAACCAGGATTATTTCGGGGAGCAGATTCGGGATCCCTGGGCCTCTCGGGGGGAACAAGCCTTGCAGACGGCGGAATATTTGGGCGAGTCTTTCCTCCCCTTCGGGATACAGGGCTACATGAGAACCGAGGACCCCCGGGCCAAGGCCCTGAACATCATCGGGATAACCAAGATGCCCCGGGCCTACACCAACACCGCGGCCCTGAACATCATTGACGAATACAACCAGCTGACCCGGGCCACCACCACCACCAAAGAGACCGCGGCGATGAAAGAGTTGAAGGCCGAACTGAGAAAATTAGCGCAGGCCCAGGATGAAGAGGGCTTCCTGGAGGCGGCTCAAAAGGCGGTGGGGGAAGGCAGGCTCACCCGGAAACAGGTGAAGGAGATCATCAAGGAATCCCAACAGCCTCCGGGGTTGTCCCGCTTTACCAAGCTGCCCCTGGAGTGGGCCCTGCGGGTTTGGGACGCGGCTTCGGAAACTGAGAAGGACGTCTGGCGGCCATACTTTCTTAAGAAGGTCATGACCGAGCAACCGGAGCGCCTGATCAAGCATCGGGAACCGGTGGTGAAAGTGTTGCAGGACATGGGCCTGAAAGAGGCTGCCGACACCGTGAAAAACCTCACCATGCCGGAAGAGGCGACGCAGTTTGACCTTACCGGCCTGGGCCTACCCCTGCCCTCTCCGGAGATCGGGGATATTGACGACATAGACTACGCCATGAACCAGGCCATTGATCAGCGGCTCAACAAGCTGTTGGGAATCAAAATGCCCAAAATCTCCAGGGCGCACGCCCCGCGGCTGTCCAGGGAGAAGAAAAATCCCTATGAGGTCCTGGGATTATGACAATTTAAAAGACAGGGGAGGGGAAAACCATGAAACCGAGACGGTGGTTAAGGAAAAAGGTAACCTTCACTTTCGCCAATGGCGCGGCCGGGGCGGGACTTGTCCAAAGTGTAGCTCTTCCACTTGAGGGGGAAATCCTTCATATCCACCAACGGAACAGCGACAACGACGGCAACCGCACGGCGCAACTGACCCTCGAGGACGGAGATGGCTTCCAGATGTGGGACGGGACCGCCAAGGCCGAAAATGCCAACCACGACTTTGAATTCGGGGTGACCATCCGGCGCATTTTGTCCGGCCAGAACACCCTGAAATGCACCATCTCCGGCG
>CAZLRL010000453.1:0-2691 GCA_964561645.1 uncultured Desulfobacterales bacterium | reverse complement strand
GGGAAAGCGAAGCGCATCCCGCCTGTCGGGCTAACCCGGGACTCGGGACTAAAATGTAGGGCGCGTCTCACGCGCCAACTCAAAACTCAAAACTCAAAACTCACAGCTTACAGCTCATAACCACGGCCCGCCCGAGCCAACGGCTGGCCCCAAAAAGGACCGACCCCATGTGGGACAAACCCAATTTCAATTTTCTCATCGATATTCTCATGTTCCTGTGCCTGAGCGCCATGGCCGGCATCGGCTTCTTGATGAACTACATCCTCCTCCCCGGTCGGGAGGCCATGGCCGAATACGGCCGCAGTGTCGAACTCCTCTTCTGGGGCCTGGACCGCCACGAATGGGGTGACATTCACCTGTATCTCGCCTTTACCTTAATAGGACTGTTAACCCTGCACATTATTCTCCACTGGCATCTCATTCCGGGCTTGTACCAGCGATTGGTCCCCGACCGCCAGGCCAGAACCATCGGTCTCTGGGCCCTGGTCGCGGTCTGCCTCGTTTTCCTGTTTTTTCCTTTTGTCATCACCCCGGAAGTAAAGGACCTGGAACCCGGCCGGGGCCGGGTGCAAGAGTTGCACGACACCTCCCTCGAAATCAGAGGGTCCATGACCTTACAGGAAGTGAGCCGCCAATACCACATCCCCACCGCGGTGTTGAAAGAACAACTCAAATTGCCTCCCTCGGTCCCCGATAACGAGAGGCTGGGAAGATTGCGCCGCTCCTATAACTTCAATATGTCCGAGGTGGAACGCCTCATCCAGAAATATCAAAAAACCCATCAATGACAGCGAATCAATAAATTCCCCCCTACCAAAGAAAGGACTTGCCCATGGAAACCTGCGTACCTTTAACCAAAGACATGCTAAAAAATCCGGTCCAGTTGCAGGTAAAAGACCAGGAACTGGATTTTTCCCGGGCCAAGCAACTGGCGGATCAGGAAGCCAAAAAGGTCACCGCCGACCCCATGCTCCTGGCCTGGTATAACGCCAAAACCGGCCAATACTCGCCGCCGGTGAGTTGCTGCGGCGACGACGATCGCCCCGCCTGGCTCATCTATGCCCAATCCCGGGGCGGCAACATCTACATTGACATCAATGACTTGGACTATGTGTTTGTCTATCGCCCCTTCGACGAAGAGAATCCTTGATGGCTTCATCCCCATCCCGGAAAAACCTGGCCCATCCCCCGAAATTACGGTCAAGCCTTCTTTCGGTCCTTCTGAGGAGAGCGAAGCTAACCATCTCAATTCTGCCGCGGCTTTGCTCCCTCAGAGGGACAATCTTCCTGGCTTTTGCAGAACCCCTGGCTCCCCTGATGTTCCCCTGACCCGCGCTGTCGCCGCGATCCCGTTTGCCCCTTGATAATAGCCCCTGCCGCCCCCACTCCCTGACGCCAAGCCCGGCCGATCGGCGTCTGGTCGGCACTGTTTCCCCCGCGCGACAGGTCCCTGCATTTTTCAGTTGACGACCGGGGCACAATTAACCATTATTAGGTGTGTCCCAGCCAAAGATATTATCCGGGAGCTTTATGTAACCGGCTTGATGTCTATGGTCTGCGGTCACTCACAGCGGCAGTTCCTCCGTTTTTAACTCGAAATTTCCTCTCGGATATACTTTGGGGTAACGTGTGTCTAACACTCAAAAATTAACCCCCCTTGACATAAGCGCTTATATACGATTTATTGTAAGGGTGAGATTTTAAAGGGGTACAACTATGTCCGAACAAATGCTGGGCTCAGTAGTGGTGGTGGGCGGCGGCATCGCCGGCATGCAGGCGGCTCTCGATCTGGCCAACTCCGGATATTACGTCCATCTGGTGGAAAAAGGCCCCGCCATCGGCGGCACCATGGCCCAGATCGACAAGACCTTCCCCACCAACGATTGCGCCATGTGAATTATCTCCCCCAAGCTGGTCGAGGTCGGCCGGCACACCAACATCGAACTGCACACCCTGGCCAACGTCAAAGACGTCACCGGCGCGCCGGGGAATCTCGAAGTTTTCATCGAAAAACAGGCCCGCTTTGTGGACCCCGCCAAATGCACCGGCTGCGGCACCTGCCTGGACGTCTGCCCCATCCGCTACGAGGTCCAGTTGCCGGAGGACATCCAGGCCCGGACCGCCTTCTCCGAAGCCACGGATGAAGTTGCGGTAACCGACATCATCGAGGGCCACTGGGAGATGCGGGGGAATCTCCTGCCCGTCCTCCTGGACATCAACCGCCACTTCAACTGGCTGCCCCGCCCGGCCCTGGAGCAGGTGTCCCAGGAACTCAAGCTCCCCCTGGCGGAGATTCTCCGGGTGGCCAGCTTCTATAACGCCTTTTCCCTGGTCCCCCGCGGCAAACACATCATCAACCTCTGCCTGGGCACCGGCTGTTTCGTCAAGGGCTCCCCCCGCCTCCTGGATACCCTGGAGCGGGAGCTGGGCCTCCAGCACGGCCAGACCACCGAGGACATGCTCTTCACCCTGGAGGTGGTGCGCTGCATCGGCTGCTGCGCCCTGGCCCCCGCCATGCGGGTGGGAGAAGACACCTTCGGCCGCCTCACCCCCGCCATGATCCCCAAAATACTCAAGTCCTACTCCGAAGCCGCTGAGACCGGGGAGGAAGCCGCCGGATGAAAATCAGATCACTGGAACGACTGGAAGATATTAAACGACAAGGCCTGGCCCTCACCTACCCCGACAAAG
>CAZLRL010000452.1:0-2700 GCA_964561645.1 uncultured Desulfobacterales bacterium | reverse complement strand
CTTACCGGTTACGCGGTCATGCTCACCAGTGGATATATCGGCTGAATAAGACCGTGGCCGATTTTTTCCATCCTACCTGTCAGGGCTACCTGTTGAAGCTCCATGTGGTGCCGGGGGCCCGCCAAACCGCGGTCGCGGGTCTGCATGGCGACCGCCTCAAAATCAAGGTGGCCGCGCCGCCGGAAAAAGGCCGGGCCAATGAGGCCCTCCTGGAGTTTTTGGCCCGGTCCCTGAAGGTGCCCCGCCAGGCCGTGCAGCTGGCCTCCGGGGCCACCAGCCGCGCCAAAGTGGTGGCCGTGCACGATCTGTCCCCCGACCTGAAGTCCCGCCTCGCTGCGCTTCTGACCAGCAAGTAGAAACTGTCCTTGAACCGGGTAACCCCGTCTTGACAAGGGTAAGGATGATGATAACAATAAACTTGACTTCACGACGTGCCGATTAGTATCCGAGAACGCCTGCAGCACATGAGGGGGAGGATTTGGTGGATTATTATGACAAGTTGGGTATAGGTCGTAATGCCACCCTGGACGAAATAAAAAGCGCCTATCGCCAGCTCGCTCTCAAGTATCATCCCGACCGTAACCCCGGAAACAAGATCGCGGAAAACGAATTCAAACAGGTCTCCGAGGCCTACCAGGTCTTATCCGATCCGGAAAAACGCCAGTTGTATGACATTTACGGCCACGCCGGGCTGAACGGCTTCGACGTGGGCGGCTTCGGCGGTTTTGAGGACATCTTCAGCAGTTTCGGGGACATCTTTGAGGATTTTTTCGGCTTCTCCCGGCGCCGGGAGCGGGCCACCCGGGTCCAACCCGGCGCCGACCTGCGCCATCTGGTCACCCTCACCCTGGATGACGTGCTGCAAGGGGTGGAAAAGGAAATCGAGGTGGAGCGCCGGGTGCTGTGCCAACGCTGTGAAGGCGAGGGCCGGGAGCCCGGCACCCAGATCCAGACCTGCTCCACCTGCGACGGCCGGGGCCAGGTGAGCCAGAGCCGGGGGCTGCTGCGGGTTTTTACCACCTGTCCGGTCTGCCGGGGCACCGGCAGTTTTATCCGCCACCCCTGTGAGACCTGCGGCGGCAGCGGCATGAGCCGGGAAGAGCGCCAGATGCAGGTGCGCATCCCGCCGGGGGTGGACAACGGCACCCGCTTGCGCCTCCGGGGCGAAGGGGAGGCCGGGCGCTTCGGCGGCCCTCCCGGCGACCTGTACATCGACGTCCAGGTGGAGCCCCATCCCCACCTTGACCGCCGGGGACGGGATCTGCTCTATCACACCGAGCTTTCTTTCGTGCACGCCGCGCTGGGATGGGAGATCACCGTTCCCACCTTGAACGGCAACAGTGCCAACCTCCACATCCCGCCGGGCACCCAATCCGGTGAGTTCTTCAGCCTCAAGGGCGAGGGCCTGCCGGACCTCAAAACCAAAAAACGCGGGAACCTTCTGGTGGAGGTCTCCCTCAAAACCCCCACCCAGCTCACTCCCCACCAGGAAAAACTCCTCCAGGAATTCCTCGCCTCAGAAAGCCAGGAAGTCACTGCGGAATGATGGAGATCAGGGGTTAACCAGGCTCACTGTAGGCCTTGAGCCCCTCGATACATCCAGCCTGCCTGATACCAATTTCGCTTTTCAAATGAAACCGACTTACCAATTTCACGTCAATGATAGAGTTTCAGAGCACTTTTACTTTTATAGGACCAAAAAGCCCAAAAAATGTAGCCGCAGGCTTCAGCCTGCGTTCTTTGCTCAATTTATTTAGAAAAGACCAACAGAAACAGTATCATGTAGGGCGCGTCTTACGCGCCAAAAAACGTGCCTGGAACGCAACCTACACTAATTTTTCAGGTTTCCCGGGTTTCCCTGGAATATTAAAGCGAAAGGCGGGAGGCGCTTCGCTTTCCCGCCCTACGGTCCATATTTCTTTTCCCAGAAAACCGAAAACCGAAAACGGTATTACTTCAAGCCCACTTCGGCTCCCCCGGAAAGCAGCAGGTTGGTGGTGATTTCCGCCAGTTGCTGGGTAGCCTCTTTTATAGCCTCGGTAAACTGCATGGACGCGTAGGAGGCGAAGCCGCTGGCGTCCTTGAGAGACGAGCCCCGGCCGGTCACGATCATTTGCCGCAAAGTTTTGAGCGAGGTGCCGTCAATAACCTCCAGGACAACGACGATCCTCGCGTCGGCCTTGGCTTGTTGTCGCAAATAACCGGGAATAAATTCCAATTGCACGTCGGCCTTCTCCAGACCAAAGCTGATAATGCGGTCAAAGGGCCCGGGCCGCGGCAGTACCTCCACCACCGCGACGTCCTTATAAGCCCTCCTGACGCTGTCAGTCAGGGCCTTCTCCAGGGCCGACCCCAGGTGGTAATAATATTTATGTCTGTATCCCTGATCGGTTTGCGGGCTGGTTCTGACCTCGTACTGCACCAGTTGGGGAGTGAAATACAACGCGGTTTTGGGGACGGGTTTTACCTCGCCCTCGACGGTGGGGGTAATCTCCGGGGGAATCGATTCCATATGATGAAAGCACCCGCACCAGAAAACAGCCAGCAGCGCCAAAACCAGGAGATGGGGAAGGTGTCGCATGGTTTTCCTTAACAGGCGGTGAGGAAAAGTTCAAGGATCAAATGCAGGGCGCGTTTTACGCGCTAAAAAATGGTGCGTGGAACGCACCCTACACGATTTTTTCTGATGGCGCGGTTTCC
>CAZLRL010000451.1:0-2702 GCA_964561645.1 uncultured Desulfobacterales bacterium | reverse complement strand
TTTTTCAGCACCGGCAAACTGAGGTCATCCGGGTTGGCTTCCAGGGTGATTTCCGGGTCCGCGTCAAAGGTGAAATGGGCGCGCAGGCTGTTTAAAAGGCCGGACAGTTGGGCCGGGGTGAGCAGGCTGGGGGTGCCGCCGCCGAGGTAGAGGGTGTCAAAGCGGGGGGCAAAAGCGCGGTACAGCTTAATTTCCCGGTCCAGGGCCGCGAGCCAGTCCGGGATCCGGGTCAGATCGGTGCCCGAGGCGAAATCGCAGTAGGGGCATTTTCTGGGGCAGAAGGGCACGTGGATATAGAGCCCGGCGGTCCCGGCCGTCGCTATCATCCTGGTTTGGTTATCTTTTTTCGACATGACGTGAAGAAAAGTCGATTTTTTTTCGGCCCGGGCAATTGTGCCGATATAGAAGATAAGTCAGCGGGCAACAACCTCTGACTCCCGCCAAGGATCGGCTCCTCTTCACGCCCGCCTGTCAAGGATCGGCGCTACCGGGCACTTTCTTCTGCCTTATAGAGGCGACTCCGGAGAGCATTATGGAGACGTCTGCCGTGCTCACGCCCCAGGCGGGCTGGTACTCCAGCCACTGGAGCATTGCCCCGGCCAGCGTGCTCACCAGGCCCTTTACCATCTCGTCGTCCCTGCGGGCCGATCAGGCCCTGGCGGGGCTGCAAGACCTCTACCGCCGGGCCGCGTTTCTGTTGGGGGTAACCAGCGGCCTGCCCGCGGAAAAATCGCCCAATGCCGCGGCCGGTGCTGCCGATCCGCAAAAGGCACCCGAAGCCCGGGGCACAGTGGGTGAGGCCGCGGACCGCTTTAATTCTCCCCTGTCCAGATTATGGCGGGCCGGGGGAAACCAGCCGCACTCCCCAGCCACGGCCGCTCCGGTCAGCCCCCCAGAGACACCTGAAACTGACGCTTTGGCTCCCCAAAGCCAGCCGGAAGTGGGGTCGGCGCCAACTCCCGATACCTTTACAGCCGTGGCGGATAAGGCCGAAGTTCTCGTGGCCGCGGTCAACCGTCTGGGGGAAGCCCTGAAAGCCCATGAATTTTTGACCGCCGATATGCGGGAGTACGGAAGCGAGCTGATCACCAGGTTTGCCGAAGACCTGGCTCCCTTCGGCCTCAACCGCACCGAGGGCTCCCTGGGCCTGGACCGGGAAAAGCTGGACCAGGCCTACCAGGAAAACCCCCAGCGGGTGGCCGAGGCGTTTTGGGGGCCGAACAGCCTGACCCCGGACATCACCTCCCTGGCCGCGGCCATCGTGGGCGCGCCGGGAACCTATCTGGTGGACCCCGGTCTGCATGCCCCGGAAACCTATCAGCCCTTCCAGGGGCTCACGCCCTGGTTCCGGGTGGCCCCCACCGGGTTCCATCAGGTGGCGTGATAGTTGCGATCGAGAATATTGAGGGGCGGGCCAAGAGAACGCAGTCCCGCCAACCCCCTCCCCCTTTGCCGGTAGCACGGGCATCTTGCCCGTGCCTGGACAGGCTGGAAGCCCGTCCTACCGTTCTACATTACTGATTACCACAAGTATCTTGCCTATGGACACCGGCAGAACGCCTGTGCTCTCGTTTTATTTAAGGGGTGAGGGGAGAGGATTTGGGAGAGGGGGCGGTGGTCTGTGGTCCCTGGCCCCCTTTCCCCAAAATATCCTCCCACCAGCCAGGCTACATCTTCAGGTCATCCCGGGTTTTGGCCACTGCCGCGGAAGATTTTTGTAACAGCTCTTCTTCCTCGGGGCTGAGCTTCACGGTGATGATCTGCTCGATGCCGCCGCCGCCCAGGACCACGGGCACGCCGAAAAAGAGGTCGTCCAGGCCGTATTCCCCCTGGAGGTAGGCGGACACCGGCACCAGGCGTTTCTGGTCCTTGAGGATGGCCTCGGCCATCTGGACCGCGGCCGCGGCCGGGGCATAGAAGGCCGAGCCGGTCTTGAGCAGGGCGACGATTTCGCCGCCGCCTTTTTTGGTCCGTTCCACCAGGGCGCTGATCTTATCCCGGGCCAAAAGCTCGGTCAGGGGCACGCCGGAAATGTTGGTGGCGCTGACCACCGGCACCATTTCATCGCCGTGGCCGCCCAGCACCATGGCCTGGATCTCGTCCACCGCCACCCCCAGCTCCATGGCAATGAAGCAGCGGTAGCGGGCCGTGTCCAGAATGCCCGCCATGCCCATGACCCGGTTCCGGGGAAAGCCGCTGACCTTGTAGGCCACGTAGCACATGGCATCCAGGGGATTGCTGACGATGATCAGGAAGCTGTCAGGGCTCTGGGCCGCCACTTCTTTGGTGACGTTGCCCACGATTTCCTTGTTTTTGTTGATCAGGTCTTCCCGGCTCATGCCGGGTTTGCGGGCCAGGCCCGCGGTGATGATAACCACGTCCGAGCCCTTGGTGGCGGCGTAGTCGTTGCTCCCGGCCACCTCGACGTTAAAGCCGAAAATGGGCCGGGCCTGCATGAGGTCCAGGGCCTTGCCCTGGGGCATGCCTTCCACGATGTCCACCAATACGACGTCCGCCAATTCTTGCGCTGCCGCCCAGTGGGCGCAGGTGGCGCCGACGTTGCCCGCTCCCACCACGGTGATCTTCGGTCTTGCCATGCTAACCCTCCTTCCGAACTGGGAAAAGGGGCGAGGCGCGGCCCGCCGCTCTCTTCCATAACCGTATAAATTTACCTGTTTATGGCAAAGCTGCAATGAAATTCT
>CAZLRL010000450.1:0-2717 GCA_964561645.1 uncultured Desulfobacterales bacterium | reverse complement strand
CCGGTTAAATAGCGGTTTGGAGGAGAGGTTGGGGAAGGTTTAGGATCTAAGAAGGATCTCGGCCTTTCCCCTTATAAAAATCCTCCATAACCACAAGTTGCTCCGGCGCGAATTTCCCCGCCCTTAGCGCCACCCCTGGAACCGGCACAGATGGGGACACCTGTGCCACCAAGCCTTTTTACGACTTTGAGCGAGGTGCAGGATCAGGCGCAAAGGCTCTATTCCTGGAAAGGAACTGTAGTCGCCCACCTGGCCTAACCGAAAACAGAAAACCGAAAACTTTTTCTTCACCCCGTCCGTATCCTCGGGTCCACCAGCGCGTAGCCCACGTCGGCCAGGAGGTTGCCCAGCAGGGTGAGGAAAGTGACGATGACCAGTTCCGCCATCACCAGAGGGTAATCCCGGGCCATGACCGCCTGGTAAAACAATTGCCCCATACCGGGGATGGCAAAAATAGTTTCCAGGATGACGCTGCCGCCGATGAGCGCGGGCACATACAGTCCCAGGAGAGTGATCACCGGCAAGAGGGCATTGCGCAAGGCATGTTTGAAAATGATGGTGCCTTCCGGCAGCCCCTTGGCCCGGGCCGTGGTGATGTAATCCTGGCGGATGACCTCCAGCATGTTGCCCCGCATGTAACGGCTCATGCCGGCCAGCCCCACAAAGGACATGATCAGGACCGGCAGGGTGATATGAGCCGCCAGGTCCTGCACCTTGTGCCACCAGGTGAATTGACGGAAACCCAGGGAAGTGAGCCCGGAGATGGGGAGCCAATCGAGGTGGACGCTAAAGAGCATCATGAGGAGCAGGGCCAGCCAGAAGCTGGGCATGGCAAAGCCGAAGAAGACCAACACGGTGGTGGCCTGGTCGAACCAGGAATGAGGCCGCACCGCGGCAAACACCCCGATGGGAATGGCTACCAGGAGAATGATTATTAATGACAGGATGTTAAGGAACAGGGTGATGCCGATGCGCTCTTTAATTTTGTCCCACACCGGGCGGCGGTCCGGGGAAAAGGAGCGGCCGAAATCCAGGAAGGCTGTGCGTTTCAGCCACTCCCAGTACTGCACGTGGAGGGGCTTGTCCAGACCGTAGAGCTCCCGGAGGCGCTTCTGGGCCTCCAGGGAGGCTTTGGGGTTCAGGGTGGTCTGGATTTCCACCGGCGTACCCGGGACCAGGTGGATGACCAGGAAGGAAATCAGGGTGATCCCCACCAGCAGGGGGACCATCAAGAGTAGACGCTTGAGCACATAGGTCCACATACCGGACCCTGAAAGGACTCAGCCCGGAGGCTGGAAGGCCACCGCACACTTCCACACCCAGCGCCCCGGGATGCGGTGGAAAAGCAAGGCGATTACTTTTGAAACGGGTTGACCAGGTGGACCGGCACCGGGGAATTTTTCAGGACTTTGCGGGCCACGCTGCCGAATTCCGGGCTGGCCGCGTCCAGATCGTCGGCGCTGCGACCATGGGAGCTCAGCACCACCATGTCCGCCTGGTGTTGCGCGGCGGCCTTCAAGATTTCGGTGGCCGGGTCTCCGGTGACCAAAACCACATCAAACATGGGGCAGGCTTTCAACTCTTTATCGCAGATGGTCTCCAGCTTTTTCTTGGCCTGTTCCGTTTCCCAATTCCGAAAATGTTCCAGGTGCTCTTTATTGGGGTACTTGCCGCCGTAAGGCAAATAATTCATCAAATCCACCCCGACATAGAGGACCAGTACCTTGGCCTGATACTTTTCGGCCAGGGAATTAACATGCGGCGCGGCTTTCAAGGAATTCCGGGAGAGGTCGGTGGGCCAGAGGATGGTGCGCACTTCCATGGTCATACTCCTTTTGTGGTGTCATTCTCACTATATAAGCAGCAGTGGAACATCGTGTTCAACCAAGTCATCCTGGGCCGGGCGCGGCGGATTTTCCTGCTCCACAAGTATACTCTCAGATTGGTCAGCCGACAGGAAACCCGTTCGGAACCCGCGCCGCGGATATATTATCAGAAAAAAAATACCACATTCGTCAAAATTTGGAAGAGGTTTGCGGCAAACCGGCCCCTTTCCCGGAAAATTTATTGGGCCGCAATTTCCCAGGCACCCAGAGGAAAGGAACGCCGCCTTGACACCGTTGCGGAGTTTCAGATATCTTGGCAATGTTGATTTTGGGGAGGGGGGGGTCCCACGGGCTGGAAGCCCGTGCTACCGGGATCGAAGACCCCTGCCCCTCTCCCAAACTCCTCGCTCAACCCCACAACCTGGGGTACAGAGGCTTCCAGCCGGTGCCACAGGCAAGATGCCGGTGCTCCCGGAAAAAGGGGTTGGGAGGGCAGCTTGAGGGGAGGAAAACGCAGGCGAGACGCCTGCGCTACGGGAGCCCCCGGCCCCCCGGCCCTCCCCTCCAATTATACTCTCTCAAGGGAGAAATGCTATGCGCGCGGTGGTGCAGCGGGTGAAGGAGGCCTGGGTGCGGGTGGATGGTGAGGAAGTGGGGCGCATCGGGCCGGGGCTGCTCATTCTGGCGGGGGTGGCCGCAGACGACGGCCCCGAGGACGTGGCTCACATGGCCCAGAAGCTGGCGCATCTGCGCATTTTCTCCGAGGGCAAGCGCCTCATGCACCTGTCGCTCCTGGACATGGGGGGGGAGGCCCTGGTGGTCAGCCAGTTCACCATCCTGGGGGACTGCCGCAAGGGCCGGCGGCCGTCCTTCGACCTGGCGGGCCCGCCG
>CAZLRL010000449.1:0-2722 GCA_964561645.1 uncultured Desulfobacterales bacterium | reverse complement strand
CGGGAAAAGCTCGGAGATGACCTCCTCTGGGCGGGCTATCTTTTTCTCCTGGCGGTGATTTTCGGCCTCATCTATCAATGGCCGCTGGTCAAGGTCGCTTGGCAGCATAACCTTGAGGCTCATCTGGAAAAGCTGCAGAATGAGCGCCGGGCCCTGGAGTTCAAGGGCATACCCACCGTGAACCTGAAAGAGGCCCACGACCTGTGGCAGCAACGGAAAACTCTGTTTCTAGATGTCCGCAGCGCAGAGGAATTTGCCGAACTTCACGTCGCCGAGGCTGTCAATCTGCCGGAGGAAAAGTTGGACTACCCGCAGGAGCTCAAAAAAGCCGGCATTTTAGGCCTCCCCCGAGATCGGCAGATTTTGGTGTATTGCAGCACCGTGCGGTGCGATTCCAGTTTGAAGGCGGCCAGACAGCTCCGGTCCCTGGGGTTTACCAAGGTGATGGCCTTTCTGGGAGGATTTCAAGCCTGGGATGAAGCGGGATACGAAGTGGACACCAGCCTTTAACTGGCTGACCGGTATCCTCGGCCTGGCCCTGGGCGGGCTCTTTTTTCATGCCGGCCTGGACAAGCGCCTGGAGCCCTACCAGTTTGCCGAAGCCATCCTGGCCTACGACCTGCTGCCCCTGTCCCTGGTGGGCCTGATGGCCGCGGTCCTGCCCTGGGTGGAGCTGACCAGCGGCTTTTTCCTGATTTTCGGCTACCTGCTGGAAATACCGGGGCGCCTGCTCCGGTGGCTCGGCTACTCCTGGGCCGACTGGCTGGTGGGGGGCATCAAGCGCCGCAGCTGTCTGTTGCTGATCATCGGCCAGTTGGGGCTCATCCTGCTGGTGCTGTTCATCACCCTGGCCCGGGGGCTTAAAATCGACTGCGGCTGCGGCCTCCTGTGGACCCGGCAGGTGGGGTGGGGCATTATCCTGGAAGACACGCTGCTGTTGGCCCTGGCGGTTTTTCTGTTCTGGTGGGAACTTCCCGGGGCAGAGAGGCAACCTGGCTTCCGCCCCGCAATCGATGATTTTCAGGGAGATTATATTTTTCTGTCCAATTTTGCTCCCGCGCCCGTGGAGCTGGATGGGGTGCAGTATCCCACGGTGGAGCACGCCTATCAGGCCGCCAAGACCCTGGACTCCGGGGAGCGGCAGAAGATCCGGGGGGCCTCCGCGCCCGGTTTGGCCAGGAAACTGGGCCGCAAGGTCACCCAACGGCCGGATTGGCCGGAGCTGAAGGTGGACCTCATGCGGGAGCTGGTGCGCCAAAAATTTTATAACCACTCGGACCTGAAAAAACGCCTGCTGGCCACCGGGGAGGCCGAACTGGTGGAAGGCAATACCTGGCACGACAATTTTTGGGGGGATTGCCGCTGTGCCCGGTGCGCCTCGACGCCGGGACAGAACTGGCTGGGCCGCCTCCTGATGGACGTGCGGCGACAACTGCAGGAGTCGGTTAATCACTGACACTCGACAACTCCTGCCTCACCGGGTACAATCATTACATGGCCAAATTTTTCGATTTCTGGGACCCCCGGGAACGGCGCTACATCTTCAACAGCTTCCTCGTGGTCGTGGCCCTGGTGGAGATTCTCATCTTCCTGGTCACCCTGATCTGGCAGATCGATGAGGGGGTTTTGGGGGGCCCGGTAACGGTGGTTCCTTTTCCCTGGAAAGAATATTTATTCACCGCGTTTACCGCTCCCCTGATCCTGCTGTTCATTTTCGGCATCGTGGTCCGGGGTTTTCAGGCCTTTGGCCCCGAGGACGCGGCAGGAAAGGATCAGTCCCGGACCGGTAAACCGGCCCGCCGGCGGCACCGCTGGCAATTTTTCCTGGGCCTGGCGGCCTTCCTGGGCCTCCTCACCCTCTGGTTTTACGGCCAGCAGGTGCTGGCCCTGGCGACCCTGTTTTTTAAAACCCTGGGCCTGGGAGGCGCTTATCTCCTGGTGGCCGTGGTAGCCCTGGCGGCCCTGTACCTCCCCCTGCGCCTGATCCTGAATTATCGCTTGCAGAAAAAAGCCCTGGAATATCAATATCTGGCCTACCTGGCGGAACATCATGGCGTGGTTATAGAAAACCCCAAGGAACTGACCCATCGGGCCTCCGAGGAAAAAGGCTCCCCTGCCGTTGAGCAGCCCGCTCTGGCTCCGCCCTCCGACTCCCGTCAGGACGGCTGAGCGGCTGCTCTTTTCTCTGTCCGAAATCCACATAAAAAGCTAACCTAAGGAATTAATTTGTGAAATTTTTCCTTTACAGGGATGGGCTTATGAGGTATGAATTGGTATTCCTTAAAGAAAAAGGCAAGAAGTTTTTATCAGGCAAAGGGGGTGAGAGCGCCAGGAGGTAAGTTCCTTTAATGCCAAAAAATTTTACAGGATATTAGGAAAATCCAATCATCCAAAAGGAGGGTAGCAGCGGATGGATATTATGAATTTCGCCTTGTTGTGTGGTCTGGTAGGTGTAGGCTACGGACTGTTCACCACCACCTGGGTGTTGAAGCAGGACGCCGGTTCCCCCAGGATGCAGGAGATCTCCGACGCCGTGAAAGAAGGGGCCGGCGCCTTTCTGAACCGGCAGTACAAGTCGGTGGCCATGGTGGGAGTGGTACTCTTTATCCTTCTCTTCGGGTTGGGAAAATACACCGCCATCGGCTTTCTCATCGGCGCCATTGGTTCCGCCACGGCCGGTTATGTGGGCATGTATGTGGCGGTGCGGGCCAACGTGCGCACG
>CAZLRL010000448.1:0-2734 GCA_964561645.1 uncultured Desulfobacterales bacterium | reverse complement strand
GTGATGCTGTCCCCGGTGTGCACCCCCATGGGGTCCAGGTTTTCGATGGAGCAGATGATGACCACGTTGTCCGCGAAATCCCGCATGACCTCGAGTTCGAACTCTTTCCAGCCCAGCACCGACTCCTCCAGCATAACCTCGGTGATCATGCTGGCCTCCAGGCCTTCGGCGGTCAGACGCCGCAGGTCCTCGACGTTGTAGGCCACCCCGCTGCCCGTGCCCCCCAGGGTGAAGCTGGGGCGCACGATCACAGGATAGCCGATCTCCGGGGCCGCGGCCAGGGCCTGCTCCAGGGTGCGGACAATGGCGCTGGTCGGCACTCTGAGGCCGATGTTGTGCATGGCCTCCCGAAACAGTTCCCGGTCTTCCGCCTTCTTGATGACCTGGGGATTGGCGCCGATCATCTCCACGCCGCAGCGTTCCAAAATACCGGTGTCCGCCACCGCGATGGCGGTGTTGAGGCCGGTCTGGCCCCCCAGAGTGGGGAGCAGCGCATCCGGCCGCTCCCGCTCGATGATCTGCATGACCATCTCCGGGGTGATGGGCTCAATATAGGTCCGGTCCGCCATCTCCGGGTCGGTCATGATGGTGGCGGGATTGCTGTTGATCAGGACCACCTCATAGCCCTCCTCCCGGAGGGCCTTGCAGGCCTGGGTCCCGGAATAGTCGAACTCGCAGGCCTGGGAAATGATAATGGGCCCGGAGCCGATGATCAGGATCTTTTTGATGTCCGTGCGTTTGGGCATCTGGGTTTCGTGTGAATCTTTTGCTATCTTCTGCCTGTCATTCTGAGGGAGCCGGAAGGCGACCGAAGAATCTAGGTCCCTTGCCTCACCCAGGATGACAGAAGGAGTTTTGCCAGGATTTCAAGGGAATTGGAAAATTTTTACGAATGGTTCGGCATCTCAAGTCAATTTAAAAGCAACCCTGTTTTTATATCATAAATAAAGGGCCTCGCGGCCCGGATTTTTTTTAACGACCTTCGGGGTTGCTTGAATGTAACGGGAGCACAGGCTTCCAGCCTGTAAAAGTAGGGTGGGCACCGCCCACCACTTGATAACCTTAATTAGTCTTCATCTGAAAGCTTATACCTTCAGGCCTGCAGCTTATAGCCCCAACCGTAGGGCGCGCGTTTCACGCGCCAGCCATGGTGCGTAAGACGCACCCTACACAACCCGGGGACGGTGTCAAGGGGGAACAGAGTCTAAGGCCTCGCCCCTGACGGAGGCCGTTCACTTGATCTTGATCTTTTTCAACCGCTTGTTTACTTCTTCCAGGTCAAATTCATCCGGATCGAATTGATCCCCTATCCACTCCAGCATCTCTTCATGCTCAGGATGTTTGGGATCCTGCATAATTTCGAGGAAATCGTAATACCCCCAAAGTCCCCCGATATCTTCCGGAGGACAGGCCTTGACCCCCTTGAGACAGACCGGGTGGCGCCTTTCCTCCGTCAGGGGGAGAATCTTTTCCACCAGGATTTCATGCTCCCAGCTGTCGCCGAAATCATATTCATAGAGAAACTTCATCTTTTCCCGCGGGGCCACCTGCTGGAGTTTGACCTTTTTTTCATCCTTGGTCTCGTACACACTGAATTCCGAGTCGAAAAACGGGTCGGGCTCCTGATAATAAATTTTTCCGATTTTAAAGGAATGCATGTGGCTGTCCGTCCAGCCCATAGCCACCTGCAAAATCTGATGCAGCTTGGCCAGGGTGATGTTTCCGGGAACCTCGAGCCTCCGCCAGATGGGAGGCTTGCTGCCTTTCAGGGTGACTTTCAGACGGTATGCCATGCCAAGCTCAAGAGATTTTTGTTTCAAATTTCCACCTCCTCTCGACGGACGTTTCGCCAGAAAGGTCCTTCAGCTTTTTCCCACGTATCCAGATCGACGGGCAGCACAGAAATCAACACCCCATAGCGCAAGTTGAAGTCAGCCAGAATATCCAGGATGCGGTCAATCTCCCGGGAGGGCCGCACCTCTCCTTCCAGAACCAGAGTCAGGTCAATATCCGAGTCGGGATGAGCCTCACCCCGAGCCTGGGAGCCATAGCAGACCAGCCTGTGCAGGCGGTTCCCGTACTCACGGGCTAAATCTTCTTTGAATTGTTTTAAAATGTGGTTTAATTCCACGCTCATCTTCAATTCCCGGTATCATATTTCACCCGGTACACCACCCCCGCCTTATCATCCGAAATGTACATGACGCCGTCAGGCCGCAGCGCCATGTCCACCGGCCGCCCCAGTGCGCCTCTGTCGGTGAGCCAGCCGGTTATAAAATCCTCTCGACCCGAAAGATTCCCCTCCGAGTCCAGTTTGAAGCGCCTGATTTTATAGCCCGTGGGAATGGTGCGGTTCCAGGAGCCGTGGTAGGCCGCCAGCAAATCATGGTGATATTCCTGCGGCCAGCCTTCGGCAGCGGGTACAAAGGCCAGCCCCAGGGGCGCGGAGTGGGCCTGGAGGTTGATGTAAGAGGGCACGGTTTCCTGACAAAAAGCCTTCTTTTTGCCCTCGGGGTCGAACTCGGCGTCGTGCACCTGCTTGCCGTAGCACCAGGGCCAGCCGTAGTCCTTGCCCTCTTGCACGATGTTGATTTCATCCGGCGGGAGGTCATCCCCCAGGTAGTCCCGGCCCATTTCCGTCACCCAGACCTGGCCGGTCACGGGGTGGCGGGTCATGAACACCGCGTTTCTGAGGCCGGTGGCCAAGGGTTGCAGCTCGCCGCCGCCGGCGTCC
>CAZLRL010000447.1:0-2735 GCA_964561645.1 uncultured Desulfobacterales bacterium | reverse complement strand
CCCCGCTCCGAAATCGAAGGGGACATGGGGGACGCGCAGATGGGCTCCCAGGCCCGGCTCATGAGCCAGGCTTTGCGTAAGCTCACCGCGTCCATCAACAAAAGTCGCACCTCCATGGTCTTCATCAACCAGATCCGCATGAAAATCGGCCAGTTGTTCGGCAATCCCGAAACCACCACCGGGGGCAACGCGCTGAAATTTTACACCTCCCTGCGCCTGGATATCCGCCGCCTGGCCGCGATCAAGGACCACGACGAAGTGGTGGGCTACCGCACCCGGGTGAAGGTGGTGAAAAACAAGCTGGCGCCCCCCTTTAGGGAAGCGGAGTTTGACATCATTTTCGGCCAGGGCGTGTCCCGGGAAGGGGAAATCCTGGATATGGCCACGGACGCGGCGCTCATCACCAAAAGCGGGGCCTGGTACAGCTACGGCACCGAGCGCGTTGCCCAGGGCCGGGAAAAGGCCAAGTTGTATCTCAAGGAACACCCCGAACTTACCGAAGATTTGGAAAAGCAGCTGCGGGCTTTGCACGGGCTGCTCACCACCGATACCTCCCCGCCGGCCGAAGAGCCGGCCCTGGAACAGGAGGCCAGTTTGTCATGACCAGTCGGCAAGTCCGGGAAATGTTTCTAAAATATTTCGAGTCCCAGGGTCACACCCGGGTCCAGAGTTCCTCCCTGGTGCCCTTGGGCGACCCCAGCCTGCTGTTCACCAACGCCGGTATGGTGCAGTTCAAGCGGTGTTTTCTGGGGGAAGAGCAGCGCCCCTACAGCCGGGCCGCCAGCTCCCAGAAGTGTGTCAGGGCGGGGGGCAAGCACAACGACCTGGAAAATGTGGGCTATACCGCGCGGCACCACACCTTTTTCGAGATGCTGGGCAACTTTTCCTTCGGCGATTACTTCAAGGAAGGGGCCATCGAGATGGCCTGGGAGCTCCTCACCGTCAAATACGGCCTGCCCCAGGAGAAACTCTGGGCCACGGTTTTTCATGAGGACGACGAGGCCCGCCAGCTCTGGCTCAAGATCGCCGGCCTGCCCCTCGACCGCATCGTGGGCATGGGTGAAAAGGACAACTTCTGGGCCATGGGGGACACCGGTCCCTGCGGCCCCTGCTCCGAGATCATCTATGACCAGGGCCCGGAGATGGCCTGCGGGCCGGATTGCGCCATCGGTTCGTGCGAATGCGACCGGTATCTGGAAATCTGGAACCTGGTGTTCATGCAGTTCAACCGGACCGCGGACGGGGTCATGCATCCCCTGCCCAAACCCAGCATCGATACCGGCATGGGCCTCGAGCGTCTGGTCGCGGTGCTTCAGGGCGTGCAAAGCAATTTCGACACCGATCTGCTGCGGCCCATCATCAGCCGGGTGGAAGAGCTGGCCGAAGTGCCCTACGGCCGGGATTATGCCAAAAACGTGGCTTTCCGGGTCATTGCCGACCACGCCCGGGCCACGGCCTTTCTCATGGCCGACGGGGTGCTGCCCAGCAACGAAGGGCGGGGTTATGTACTGCGGCGCATCATGCGGCGGGCCCTGCGCTTCGGGCGGCTGCTCGACCTCAAAACGCCCTTCTTCCCTGCGGTCACCGAAAAAGTAGTGGAGCTCATGAGCGAGGTCTACCCGGAATTGAACGAGGCCCGCACCCTCATCGGTCAGGTGGTGGCCAACGAAGAGGAGCGTTTCGCCGATACCCTGGACCACGGCTTGAAGCTCTTGTCCGAGGAACTGTCGACCCTGAAATCCCAGGGCAGCAGTATCCTGCCCGGCGGAGTGGCTTTCCGGCTGTATGACACCTACGGCTTCCCCCTGGACCTGGTGCAGGATGCCCTGCGGGAAGAGGGTCTGGAACTGGATATCCCGGGCTACGAGGAACACATGCAGGTGCAGCGGGAGGCCTCCCGGGCCGCCTGGAGCGGGGGCGCGGCCGGGGAAATTCCCGCGGTTTACCAGGAACTGGTGGAGGAGCCCCCCACCGAATTTCTGGGCTACCAGACCCTGGGCGCGGACAGCACCGTGCTGTATCTCATCAAGGACGAGGCCCAGGTGGAGCGGGCCGGGGCCGGGGATACGGTGGAGGTCATCACCGCGGCCACGCCTTTCTATGGGGAAGCGGGCGGCCAGGTGGGGGACACGGGGACCATCAAAGGGGAGGGCTTTTTGATCGAGGTGACCAACACCCAGCGCCTGCCCAATGACATTTATGTCCATCAAGGGACCGTCAAGGAAGGCGCGGTCAACGTGGGAGGCAAGGTGCACCTCGAGGTCAACCACGCCCGGCGGCGGGCCATTGCCCGGCATCACACCGCCACCCACCTTTTGCAGGCCGTGCTCCAGCGGGAATTGGGGGGGCACGTCAAGCAGTCCGGGTCCCTGGTGACTCCGGAGCGTTTCCGCTTCGATTTTACCCATTTTGCCGCCATCAGCCCGGAGGAGCTGGAAAAGATCGAGCTGGGCCTCAATACCGAGGTGGTGGAGAACGCACCGGTGGAAACCCGCACCATGTCCATGGCCCAGGCCCTGTCCGACGGCGCCATGGCCATCTTCGAGGAAAAGTACGGCGAAAAGGTGCGGATGGTGGCCATTCCCGGGGTGAGCAAGGAGCTCTGCGGCGGCACCCATGTCGGCCGCACCGGAGACATCGGCCTGGTGAAGATCGTCAACGAGGAAGGCATCGCCGCGGGGATCCGGCGCATCGAAGCGGTCTGCGGCCTGGCGGCCCTGGAGGTGGTCCAGGAA
>CAZLRL010000446.1:0-2738 GCA_964561645.1 uncultured Desulfobacterales bacterium | reverse complement strand
GGAACCGATGGCTCCTCCCGAGCCCACGGCGCCCCCCGCGGCCGGGGTGGCGCCCACCGGCACTTTTCATGAGCTTTACCAGCTCATCCCCCAGGCCCGGGATCTGTTTGAATATCTCCGGGCCGAAGGATGGCAGGTGGCCCAGGCCCAGAGCTACGACCGCCCGGGCCAGCGGTTCAGTCGGGGCTTTCACCTGACTAATCCCCGCTACCCGGAATTTCGGATCAAAATTGCGCACCTGCCGCCCAATGCGCCGGCGGCCCCTTACATCAATATCATTGACCTCGCCATGGACAACTTGACCGGGCAGGTGCCGGAAAAATACCAAAGCCTGCGGCAGTGGGATTTTGCCAAAATCAAAACCAAATATGAAGACATCGGCGACTTTTTTGCCGATGCCCTCAAGCCACTGCGGGTGGACATACGCCAGCAATGCCAGCGTCTGGCTCTGCGTCACGCAGAATTTATTACCCGGTTTATAAACCAGGCGGTGCCTCAAAACCCCCAATTAGCCAACGAGGCCGTCGCCCTTATCAAGAAGAAGGTCAGCCCCCGTTTCGAAGGGGTGCAGTACACCCTGTCAGAGAACCCCCTGGTCATCTTGAACCTGGTGGATTTTCTCTATTTCAGGATTTATTACATCAACGGCTGACAAGGAGGGAACCATGCGCAAGGAAATTACCATTTTCGGCAAGACCAGTTGACCCTATACCCAGAAGGCCCGGGAGGCCAAAAGCCGGGAAGGCTACCTGGTGGAGTATCGGGACGTGGTCGAGGACCCCGCCAATTTAGAGGAGATGTTAAAATTTTCCCAGGGGGCCAGAAAAGTGCCGGTCCTGGTGGAAGACGGCAAGGGCACGGTGGGGTTTGGCGGCACCTGAGGCGTCTGAGGAACCTGCGGTCCGCAGGTTGTCCCAAAAGGCCCCGGTGATGATCAGACCCGGAAAATCAGCCTACCGCCGATACGTGCCGACACTTGAGTGGTGAATACTCCTGCCGGAGGAACTCCGGTGGGATAAAGGAAGGGCCGGGGGGAATTACTCCCCGGCCCTTTTTTTCTTCGCAGGGGAGTTTCTACCGCCCGCTTCCTGGCACTATTTGGGAAATAACTTTAAAAAATGGCAGTATTTTGATTAAAAATGGGAACTAATTAATGATAAGAACCGGCTTAAGTGTCCTATCATTTTGATATATATAGCTTTATTTGAATAACCAACATACTTGGTCATTAATTTTCTCAAAATGAGAATTTTCCCATCAAAGGGGTAATTTCGAGCCCTTTTGGGTAGAGAGTCCCATTTTTGGGGATAAATCAAGTCCAAAAAACCGGATGAAATCCATAGTGAAAAGTGTAACATTAAAAATTGACAGAAATTATTTCGAAATAACAAGAAGATATATCTTTTTGGGAAAAATTTTCTTGACAAGATTTTTCGTTTGGGATAGGGATTGTTTACTTAACTTACCTATACTCTTCCAACTCACCTCAAAAATGGCGTGCCTGAGGGGTTGAGTCCAGGCGGCCCGGCCGCGGGGAAGACGCTCCCGCTAAAGGTCGGGCCCAGACCGCCAAGGGAAAGAAGACTACAGCGACACCTTCCGGAGCTTGCCGCTCCTCCTTTCCCTGGCAGTTGAAGACAAAAAGCTCCCACCGTCATTTTATCCGGAAAAAATCCACCGATCAAAATCGAGCTAGAGGGAATTATGAGGACTTTGATGGTAATCTGTCTTTTGGCCGTGGGGTCGCTCCTGGTACCGCAACCCACCTTGGGCCTGAAAATGTCCATCGTGTCGGTGACCGCGTATTCTTACAACGGCGGTTCTTATCCCCACGACATCACCGCTTCGGGCAAGCGCGTCAAAGAAGGCATGGTCGCGGTGAGCCGGGATGTGGAGCGCAACCTCAAGCTGAAATTCGGGGACAAGGTGATGCTGCACGGGCTGGGAGTGTTCGAGTTCCAGGACCGCATGGCCTCCCGCTGGCGCCTGAAAGCCGATATCTTTATGCATTCCAACCGAAAAGCCAGTCGTTTCGGGGTCAAACGCCACATTGTCCTGGTCAAGCTGGTCTGAAGCTGATTATTTGGCCCGCTCCATATAGGTGCCGGTCCGGGTGTCCACTTTCACCCGCTCGCCTTCGTTGATGAACAGCGGCACCTGAATGACCGCGCCGCTCTCCAGGGTGGCCGGCTTGCTGCCGCCGCTGGCCGTGTCGCCTTTAACCCCGGGTTCGGTTTGCGTCACCACCAGCTCCACGAAGTTGGGTAGATCCACGGCCACGGGCTGCTGGTTGAAGAACAGGACGTTGACGTTCATATTTTCGGTGAGAAAGAGCACTGCGTCGCCCAGCTGCTCGGCGGTAAGGGCTATCTGTTCGAAGTTCTGATTGTCCATCAGGTAAAAATCGTCCCCGTCCCGGTAAAGGTATTGCATTTCCCGCTCCGCCAGGTCGGGCCGCTTCACCTTTTCCCCGGAACGAAAGGTCTGGTCCAGCACCTTCCCGGACATCAAATTTTTCAGTTTGGTGCGCACGAACGCGCCTCCCTTGCCCGGTTTCACGTGGAGAAAATCCACGATAATAAACGGGGCCCCGTCTATTTCTATTTTCAAGCCTTTTTTAAAATCCCCGGTGGAATACATAGAATCTCCTGTTTCTGATCGGTTCGAGGTTGATAAACTGACCCCACACCGCCAAGCGCCGAGGGCTTATAAAGAAAAATTGTTCCCCAAATCAAGCC
>CAZLRL010000445.1:0-2761 GCA_964561645.1 uncultured Desulfobacterales bacterium | reverse complement strand
GGGTGTATTCTTTGCTCATTGCCGACCCACCCTGGAACCAGCGGCGCCCGGAGACCTCCAGGCCCCGGGAGAGAACTGCCTGGAAAAGCTCAGCACCTTGCTTCTGGACGCCGCGGGATTATTTGAAATGCGGCAACTCCCGGAGAATTTTGTAACTTGGGTGCGGTCTGTAAGGGCCATCCCACTAACTTATCGTTATTCAGCCAAGAATATCGGAGGCCACGTTGGTCGCGGGAATTTTCGGGATAATGATAATACCGGTTTACGGTAGGGTCGGTTCTTGGCTCCCGGGGCTAAATTTTTCAAATTATCTCTATTATATGCATACGGGAAGGAAAATAAAGGATTTAATTGAGGATTTTTAGCTCGTGGTGGTCCTTGGCCGGGAATCTCTTCGAAAAAATTGACAGGAACAGGCAGAGTTTTCGGAATGAAGGGCCATGGACCGGCAAAAAAATTTTTCGAGACAGTCGCGCTATATTATTACTGGGAGCATGAAAGAGATTAACTTTCATCCCCTAATGCTTTCCCTCAAGGGAGAGGGAATAAAAGGATGATCAAGGAGGCTCCTGCAAAAAGTCGTGTTTGTCACCCTGAGCGAAGCGAAGGGTCTAGATTCTTCGGTCGCTACGCTCCCTCAGAATGACAGGAATCTGGAGGAATTTACATTAGGCTCCAAGGTTAATCCATTTTTCGCTCTGAGTAATAACTGCGGCTGCAGCAATATGTCCTGCCCGTCGGGAGCGTGACGGCAAGAAAGTTTTTCCGGCAACAACTTATGGTACGTAAGACGCACCCTACCTGGAAAATTTCGGTGGGGCGGGCCTCCGTACCCGCCAAGACCAGAGGCGGCCGCCCCACCAGAATATGGCCGCTGAAGGACCTTTTCATACCCTGAACCTGCGTCCCCTCAAAACCTATGAAACAATTGGGCAGCTCAGTGATTTATGGCGCGTAAGACGCGCCCTACAACCGAATTTTTTAAGGTCAAGGAACGTGAATACCCCTCTGTGTGACAGCCTTTAAGTAAGGCACAATTTGTAGCCGCAGGCTTTAGCGTGCGCTCATGTGAAGAATTTTTTTTGCAAGCTAAAGCTTGCGGCTACATTTTTTTTTTAAAGGCTGAAATCTTTAAACCTGATTCTGAAAGTTAAAGGGCCTGGCCCGTTTCCGGGTCAAAGAAATACAGGTGCTGGAGGTCGATGGTGAGTTCCAGAGGTTGGCCAGGTTCCACCGGGCGGTCGGCCGGGAGGGAAGCCAGGAGGGGCGCCGGTGTGTCTCCATCCGGGGTTTCGGCTTCGGACAGGGACAGATGCACATGGTTCACCGGCCCGGTGGTCTCCACCAGGTCCACGCCGCCCCGGAGGGAAATGGTGTCAGGGGCGGGGGGCGTCTCACGCGGTTCTCCAAGGTGCTCGGGCCGCAGGCCGAGGGTGAGCTCCTGGTCCGCATGTTCCTTAAGGCCCGGATGCCCATTCAGCACGTCCTCGGGCACGGGAATCTTCTGTCCGGCAAACTCAAGGATAAGCCCCTCCGACCCCTGGCGCAGGCGGGCGCGCAGGAAATTCATGGCCGGGGAGCCGATGAATCCAGCCACAAAGCGGGTGGCGGGGTGCTCGTAGAGTTCACGGGCCGGGGCTACCTGCTGCAGGCGCCCCTGGTGCAGCACGGCCACCCGGTCCCCCATGGTCAGGGCCTCGGTCTGGTCGTGGGTGACATACAGCACGGTCACCCCCAGTTCCCGCTGCAGTTTCATGATTTCGCCTCGCATTCTGACCCGCAGCGCGGCATCCAGGTTGGACAGGGGCTCGTCCATCAAAAAGGCCTGGGGCTGGCGCACCAGGGCCCGGCCCAGGGCCACCCGCTGCTGCTCGCCGCCCGAGAGCCGGCGGGGTTTTTTGTGCAGATGTTCTTCGAGCCCCAATTTCTGCGCCACCCAGCCCACCCGCTGCTGGAGCTCGCTTCTGGGCAGGCGGCGCATTTTGAGGCCAAAGGCCAAATTGTCGAACACCGTCATATGGGGATAGAGGGCAAAGGTCTGGAAGACCATGGCCAGGTCCCGGTCCTGGGGCGGGAGATGGTTGACCACCCGGCCGCCGATCTCGATGGTGCCTGAAGTGGGAGTCTCGAGGCCCGCCACGCAGCGCAGCACACTGGTCTTGCCACAGCCCGATGGCCCCACCAGGACCAGAAACTCCCCTTCGGCCACGGTCAGGCTCAAGTCCTGGACCGCGACCGTGCCGTCCGCGTAAACCTTGGTGAGTCGGGTCAGGGTAATGGCCGCCATCTTTAACCTTTCAGGGCTCCGGCCGTCAGCCCGGAGATGATGCGCCGCTGCAGGAGGAGCACCATCAGGGCCACCGGCACGGTGACCACGGTGACCGCAGCCAGGATCTGCCCCCAGGGCGTGGTGTGATAGCCGGAGAACATGACGATGGCCACCGGAATGGTGCGGCTCTGGTCGTTGGTGGTGAAGGCCAGGGCAAAGAGAAATTCGTTCCAGCAATAAATAAAAGTGAGAATGGCGGCGGTGAACACCCCGGGCGCGGCCAGGGGCAGGCTGACATGCCAGAAGACCTGCCAGGTCCCGGCCCCGTCCAGGCGGGCCGCGTCCTCCAGCTCCCAGGGCACCTGGCGGAAAAATGCGGTGAGCAGCCAGATAGTCAAAGGCAAGGCAAAGGTGAGATAGGACAGGATAAGGGCCTGGTAAGTGTTGATGAGACCGAGCTTTCTAAAAAACAGAAACAAGGGAGCCTCTTGC
>CAZLRL010000444.1:0-2772 GCA_964561645.1 uncultured Desulfobacterales bacterium | reverse complement strand
ATCCTTGAAAATTCTGCTTGGGCAAATTTTAAGGTCCGAAGTCCAAAGTTCAAGTGGGTGTGTCTTACGCACACCATTACTGTTTTGAAACAGACTCACAGCCATGCTTCTCGAAACTCGAAACCCGAAACCTAGAAATGAAGTCGGCACAAAGGCCAGTTAATAAAGGGGGCCAGGAGCCCTCATGACCCTGATCCCCCTCAATACAAGCCTTCGATAACGGAACCACCTCAATCAGGCGTGGATTTATCCGGGCCTTCGGGAATTTGATGCTCCCGGGGCTGGCTGTCCAACTGGCTGACCTGGGGCAGGGAATCCCGGTCGGCCCCGCGCAGCTCCTGAAACCGCCGCACTTCGGGCAACAGCCGGTTGCTGTAGGACCCCACCGCCTCATTGAACTTGTCCACCGCGGTTTTGAGTCCTCGGCCGATGCCGGCAAAGTGTTCAATAAATTTTTTCAACCGGATGAACAACTCCGTACCCTGCTCCAGGATGAGCCGGGCGTTTTCATCGATCAGATACTGCTGCCAGCCCGTGGCCACGGTTTTCAGCAGCGCGAAAATCGTGGTGGGGGTGGCCAAAATCAGGTTTTTTTCAAAGGCGTATTCCAGCAGCTGATAGTCCGACTCCAGGGCCGCGCTCAAACAGGCGTCGCTGGGGAGATACATGACTACGAACTGGGAACCCTCCGGCAGATGGCGGGTGTAGTCCCGGCTTTTGAGGCTGTCCACGTGCTGCTTGACCCGCCGGGCGTGCTCGGCCAATTTTTTCCGGCGGGCCTCCTCGTCGGTGCTCTCCAGCGCCTCCAGGTAGGATTGCATGGGCGCCTTGGCATCCACCACGATGCAGCCGCCCCGGGGAAGCTTGACCACCATGTCGGGCCGCCCCTCGCCCACCCCCTGTTGCAGGTCGAAGTCCACCCGCTCTTTCATGCCCGCCAGCTCGGCCAGGCGCTGCAGTTGGATCTCCGCCCAGCGGCCCCGCTGCTGCACCCCGGCCTTGAGCGCGTGGCTGAGCTTGCCGGTCTCATCCCGCAGCTGGGTCCCGAGCTGGGCCAGCTGCCCCAGATTTTCCTTGAGCTCGCCGTAGGCCCCTTCCCGTTTGCTTTCCAGCTCCCGGAGGTTCTGCCGCATCTCCGTCAACACCTTATCCAGGGGCTGCACCAGGTTGACCAACTGCTCCTTGTGCGTCTTGAGGATGTCCTCCGAATTGGTCCGCAAAGTCTGCCCCGCCAGGGCTTGGAAGGACTCCCGCAGGTTTGCCTGGGCCTTGTCCAGCCAGGTCAGCCGCTCTTCGTCGGCCTGGCGATAGGCTTTCAGGGAGGCGTTTTCCTCATGCAGGCGGAGCTTTTCCTCCTGGAGGGCCTGGATCTCCTCTTCGAGGTGGGGCAGACGCTCGATTTCCGTTTGCAGCCGCGCCCTTTGGGCCCGGGCGATGAGCCACATGAACAAAAGCCCCAACAGCAGTCCGGCCGCACAGGCCGCGGCCAGGATAAGGTAGTACTCGGTTGGCATTGGTTAATATAAAAAGATCTTGGTGGCACAGGTTTTTAACCTGTGCGGGCGCGCAGGCTAAGCCGCGCGGCTACATTTTGGTGGATAAGTCGCCTGAATGCAAAAAGAATCCATCTGTAGGGTGCGTCTTACGCACCAAAAATTGCTCCGGCAAAAATCTGGTGGGCAGAGCCCACCCTACATTTAAAAAATCGCCCGGGCCAGCTCCCAGACCTCCGGCGAGCGCCAGACCCGGGATTTAAACAGTTCCCGATGGTAAATGAATTCCTTGGGCAGGCGGTCGAAAAATTTATCAAACAGCTCTTCGTGGGACCGAACTTCCTTGGCCGACTCTCCCTGATCCACGGACATCAGCCGATAAAAGGTTTCAGGGTCGAATTCCAACCCCTGCCACTCGATATCCTGGTAACGGGGCATCAGGCCCCAGGGGCTTTCCACCGCATAGCCCTGGCCCCGCACCCGGTCGATGATCCATTTGAGCACCCGCATATTTTCGCCGAACCCGGGCCACAGAAACCGGCCCTGCTCATCCCGCCTGAACCAGTTCACCCGGAAAATGCGCGGCGGATTGGCCAGGTGCCGGCCCACGTTCAGCCAATGATTCCAATAATCCGCCATGTTGTAGCCGCAAAACGGCAGCATGGCCATGGGGTCCCGCCGCATGGCCAGGCCCTCTTCCGCGGCCGCGGTGGCTTCCGAAGCCATGGTGGCCGCCAGGTACACCCCCTGGGACCAGTTGAAGGCCTGGAAGACCAGGGGGATGTGTTTGCTCATGCGCCCCCCGAAAATAAAGGCCTTGATGGGCACCCCCTGGGGATTATCCCATTCCGGATCAAAGGTGGGGCATTGGCTGATGGGCGCGGTAAACCGGGCATTGGGGTGCGCGGCGAAGCGGCCGCAATCCGGCGTCCAATCCTCCCCCCGCCAGTCGATCAGGTGCGCCGGGGGTTCCTCGGTCAGGCCCTCCCACCAGACGTCGCAGTCGTCGGTCAGGGCCACGTTGGTGAAAATGCAGTTTTTCTCCAAGGCTAACATGGCATTGGGGTTGGATTTCATGGAGGTGCCCGGGGCCACCCCGAAAAACCCGGCTTCCGGATTGATGGCCCGCAAGGTGCCGTCCCGGTCGGGTTTCAGCCAGGCGATGTCGTCCCCAATAGTAAAAATCTTCCAGCCTTCAAAGCCCGGCGGCGGCACCAGCATGGCGAAGTTGGTCTTGCCGCAGGCGCTGGGGAAAGCCCCGGCCACATAAGTTCTTTCC
>CAZLRL010000443.1:0-2775 GCA_964561645.1 uncultured Desulfobacterales bacterium | reverse complement strand
CCGAAGCGAACCTGCAAGATCTGCGGGCTCAAATTGCCACCTTGAAGGCCTCCCAGGCCGCGGGCGATTTGCAGCTCAACCGGGCTCAGGAAGTCCTGAGAACCTTTTCGGACCGCCAGAAGCAGGTGGAGGCTCGCCTCCAGGAAGTCCGGAAACAGCGGGACAAGCTGGCCAAACAATTAGCCACCCGCATTAATGCCTTCCACGGCTTCCGGCAAGAAGTGGAGCGCCTCCAAGCCACCGATCATCCGGCCTGGGAATCCGAGGAGGTCCAGGAAGCTTATGACCGCTATCAGCGGCTGATCAACCGGTATCAAACCAGCGTCACCCGCATCCTCGAACTCTGGGATCAGGTCATTTTGAACGTGCAGGAGGAGCAGCAAACCCTTAATGAAGCCACTGAAGCTTTAAATACTTACATAGAGGTGGACTGGAAAGAGGAGTTGCTGAAACGGCAAGGCCCGGTACCACTGGTGAAGACCGTGAACCAGATCTGGCAGACCCTGGTGGAGCTGCCGACCCGGTTGACCCACTATCTCAGTCATCCTCAGCTCCTCCAAAGAATAGCCGACTCCCTCCGGGCCAGGTGGGCCCAATTTTTGGGCCTTCTGGTCCTTCTTCTGGTCCTGGTTTGGCTGGTCGTCCCCCGGGTGCGCCAGATGATTCTTCCGGGCTTGCAGCAGTGGCAGACCGAGGCCGCAGACCTGAGCGGCAAAATCATTTTCAAAGCCGGCGAGGTTATTTTGCGCCATCTGTTGAGCCTCAGTTTCCTGGCCTGGCTGGCGCTTATCTTCTGGTTTATGGGATTGTGGGCCAAAGAGGCGGTCAGAATCCTCTATCTGGGGCTGGCTATTTGGGTGGGGTTGCGCCTCGCCTTCGATCTGCTTCAAGCGGTGTTCGCCGGCCAAGCAGAGGGAGGTCTTCTTCCCCTGGACCGAGCCACGGCCCGCTTTTATCGCCGACATCTCAAGCTCTTACTGGCCTACGTCTTGGTCCTGGAAATTTTTGGCCTGAAACTTTTCGACTTCCTGGAGTTGGAGTCAGCCAGATACATAAACCTGGAAGCCCTGCTGCAGTTCGTCTTCATGGTCTGGGTACTGTGGATCCTGCGTCCCAAGTACCTGGAGGATCTGCGTGACGAGCTGAGCGAGTCCGCCTGGACCAAACTCCGCCTTTTCTTTTTCGTTGTGCGGACTTTAGTGGGCCTGGTTTTGGGGGCCATCCTTGTTACCACCCTTTTGGGATTCACCACGCTCTCGGCTTACATAGCCAAAGGCGCCGGGCTTACCGGCTTGCTCCTGATTCTGTTCTGGGTCACTTGGCAGGCCTCCCGCACCGTCCTGGATTATGCCCTGCACCCCCAAAAAAAGCGAGTGCCCGGAGAACTCTGGGAGCAGGAAGAACTGCTGATCAAATATTCCCTGGCCATTGTCAAGGTGGTGGCCACCATTATCGTGGCTGGGGCATTTCTCCTCGTCCTGAAACTCTGGGGCATTGACCTGGTATTTCTCGATTGGTTATACGCCGGGTTGACCTGGGGCCCCAAGCTGGGGCCTTTCCACCTCAACCTTCTCAACCTGGGGCTGGTGCTCCTCACCCTCTACCTGGGGCGCTGGTTCTCCCGGTTCCTCAGGACCCTGCTGCAAGTAAGATTCTATCCCCGGACCGACTGGGATGAGAGTGTCCGCTACTCCATCTCGAATACCTTTCACTACACCCTGCAGGCGGTTGCTATCTTAATTGCTCTGGGTTTTCTGGGGGTGTCCTTCGGTGATCTGGCCATCGTGGCCGCCGGCCTGGGGGTGGGCATCGGTTTTGGCCTGCAAAATATCGTCAACAACTTCATCAGCGGCCTGATCCTCTTATTCGAACGCCCTGTCAAGGTGGGTGACATGCTCATTATTGACGGCCAGTGGGGTCAGGTAAAGGAAATACGGGTGCGCAGCACCATTTTCCAAACCTATGACCGCTACGTCCTCATCATCCCCAACTCGGAATTGATCTCCACCAAGGTCCTCAACTGGACCTATTACGGCCCGGGGATCAACCGCCTCACCCTGAAAATAGGCGTATCCTACGGTTCGGACGTGCACCAGGTTACCAAGCTTTTAGAAGAGGTCTGCCAGGCCAACCCCCGGGTGCTGGACGACCCGACGCCCCTGATCTATTTTGAGGCCTATGGCGACAGTTCCTTGAACTTTAACATCTGGGCCTTTGTCAGGAGTCCCGCTGACCGTATCGCCACCACCCATGAACTGAACAGCGCTATTTTTGAGACCTTTAACGAACACGGCATTGAGATTCCCTTCCCGCAGCGGGATCTGTATGTCAAAAGCTGGCCCGAGCCCCCGAGCCCGAGGGTGGAGGGGCTGGAAAGCGAAGATGAAGCCGACTCCTCCCCAGAGCAGTCTTCTGATTCAGGAAACCAGAGACCGAAGCGTTGATTTGGCCCGGGCCCGGCCTCTGGCCGGGGACGGTTCGGACCGCCGCTTTTTCCGCCTGCCCGGAGACCCGGACCTGGTGCTCCTGTATCACCCCCAGCCGCCGGGTCCGGGGGTCACGGAAAATGACTCCTATTTTCTCATCGGCCAGCACCTCAAGGCCCGGGGAGTACCGGTGCCGGAAATCTTGGTCCATTGCCGGGAGGAGGGCTGGATGCTCCTGGAGGACGTGGGGAACCGGAGCCTGGCGATCGAGGTGGCCGGCGCGTCAAGCGAGGCGCACATCCTGGCCTGGTACCGCCGGGCCCTGGAAATCCTGGTCAATCAGCAACTT
>CAZLRL010000442.1:0-2782 GCA_964561645.1 uncultured Desulfobacterales bacterium | reverse complement strand
GGCGAAACCTGGTTTGGCGAAGCGCCATCTGTCTGGCCTTGATGTTGCTGGCCAGCTGCGGCTACCGTCCCCTGGGCCGGGGCGAGGTTCCGGCCGGCGGCGAGCGCCCGGCGATGGCCATTCCCGTGTTCGGCAACAATTCCACGGAAATCGGCCTGGAGTCCCTGTTTGCCAACTCTTTCATCGAGACCTTCGGGCGCAGCCAGGCCCTGCGCATCGTGCACCAGCCGGAAAGGGCCGACCTGGTCCTGGAGGGGGATATTTCCTCGGTGGCCTATTCCTCGGTGGCCTTCTTCGACATCAACCGCTCCCTGGTGCGCCGGGTCACCATTCGGGTCGATCTGCAGCTGCGGCGCCGCAGCACCGGCAAGGTGGTCTGGAAGGACCAGGGCCTCGTCCAGGAAGACTATGTGGTGGACCAGACCTATCAGGAAGGAGAGGCCCTGAGGGATATGGGCATCCGCCGGGGCGCCTTCACCCTGGCCCGGAAGATGCTGGACAAGGTGCTGCTGGCGATTTAATTTTTCGAATAATATGATAGGATGAGATTATGCTAATGAGGGATGAGCTTTTGAAAATTTCAAGAGCTCGTTTGCGGGACAGCGAACTTCTTTTTAAATCGAAAAGATATGACGGCGCCATCTATTTATGTGGATATGCACTCGAGATAAAACTTAAACTAAGAATTTGCAAGACATTAGGTTGGTCAGGTTATCCTTCTACAAATAAAGAATTTGAAAATCTACAGAGTTTTAAGACCCACAAGTTAGATATTCTCTTAAGGCTTTCCGGTGTTGAGGATAAAGTTAAGAGAAGATTCTTGGCAGATTGGTCCGTTGCGGCTACTTGGGACCCTGAGGCTAGATATAAACCTATAGGCACTGCTACAAAAAATGATGCTAATTCAATAATTGAATCAACTAAGATATTGTTGAGGGTTATATGAAAGAAATTTTGAATAAATTTGTTACGTTAGAACGTAACCTTTCGAAAGAAAAAGGGAATTTTAATCTTTTTTCCCTTTTCCTTCGAGAAGATGTCGAAGATAGGTGGGATTTGGTTTTATCAGCACAATGGCTTAAATCTAACAATAAGAAGGATTACGAATTTATTGCAAATCATTTAAAAAATATTCTCAATGAAGAAGAACTAATTTATATTTCCCGCATTGTCATATTGGACAAAGGTAATCCAGTATTGGAAGCTGTCAACCATGCTTTTTCTGTTGAACATGGCCAGGTTGAATGCAAAGATTGTAATTTTTTTGGATTACCAATAAAACATGCTTACATTATTACTTCCAAGAGAGAAAATGGCATCCCCCAAGCCAAATCTGCATAAGCCTTTTCTGTAACATAGGTTTTCATGTCCCACCCCATCCTGGAACGCCATCTGGAACGCCAGAGCCTGCGGCCCCTGTATCTCTTTTTCGGGGAAGAAGAGTTTCTCATGGAGCGGGCCCTGCGGCGCCTGGAGCGGGCCCTGGCCGAAAAAAGCGGCGAGGAGGTCCACCGGGTGGTGCAGGATGCCTCCGAGGTGAGCCTGGAGGACTTTTTCGCCCAGGCCCGTTTGTCCACCCTCTGGGGTTCGGGCCAGCTTTTGGTCCTGCGCCGGGTGGAGACCTATCCGGCCGAGGCTCTGAGTGCAGTGAAAGCCTACCTGGACCATCCAGCCCCCCGCAATCTGGTTATCCTCACCGCGCCCAGCCTCAAGGCCCGGGAGGTGCAAAGGCACCCGGTCTTCGGCCGCGTGTCCAAGGACGAGGCCGCGCTGGCCTTTTCCCGCCTGCGGGAGGGTGAGCTCCTCCCCTGGCTGACCCGGGAAGCCAAGCGCCTGGGGAAGAACCTGACGCCGCCCGCGGCCCAACGCCTGGTGGAGGTGGTGGGGGACAACCTCTCCGAACTCCACCAGGAACTCCAGAAGCTGGTTCTCTTCGCGGGGAGCGAAGCCACCCTGACACCCCAGCAGGTGAGCCAGCTGGCCAGCCACAGCCGCTCCTACAATATTTTCGCCCTGACCGATGCCCTGGGGGAGGCCGCCTTGCCCCGGCGCCTGGCGGCCCTGGACCATCTGCTGGACCTGGGGGAGCCGCCGGCCAAGATCCTGACCATGCTGGCCCGGCAGCTGCGCCAGCTCATCCGCTACAAGGAAGCGGCGCCCCACTCGTCTCCGGCGGACCTGGCCAAGCTGCTTAAAGTGCCTCCCGGCATCGTCAACAAGGTGGCGCGGCAGGCGAAAAAATTTACCCTGCCCACCCTGCAGGCCCACCTGGAGCTTTTGCATCGGGCCGATCTGGCCATCAAAACCAGCGCTGCCAACCCCCGCTTCTGGCTGGAATGGGCCGTGACCCGCCTGGGGCCGGGGTAAGGGAGGGTTGTGGGGGAAGGATGGTCAAATATCGCAGGTCTTCCTCTCTTTCTCTTTCCTTACCTCTCTGCGCCAGTGATCAGTGATCAGTGATCAGTTTAAAGACCCTTGAGTCAGAAAAGAGATTATTGGAAGTTTATTTAAGAAAGGAAAACGGGGCTCGTAATCTTTTTCCTTTCCCCAAATTCTTGATAAGAACGGCAGGCCGGGCTTCCAGCCCCCCCAGGCACGGGCAAGATGCCCGTGCTACCGTCGCTCCCGGGAGCACAGGCTTCCAGCCGGCAAGATGCCTGTGTAGTCATGTAGGGCGGGCACTGCCAGCCTTTCAGAAAACCCTATTTAAAGCATGAGCCGTCGTTTTTACCAAAAACTGGAAAGTCTCGGTGGCGCGGGCCTCCGCGCCCGCCTGAACCAT
>CAZLRL010000441.1:0-2795 GCA_964561645.1 uncultured Desulfobacterales bacterium | reverse complement strand
GAACTCCTTAAAAAAAGCCTTCTTATAATCCTCCTGGGCCGAGGCCGGGATGTAATTTTTGGGCTTGAGGCGTTCAAACAGGGCCTGGGAGATTTCTTCGTCCGGTCGCCCCTGCATCGGTTTGACCTCTTCAATGGCTTCTTTCAGGCCTGTGGTGCCCACCTTGAACTTTCCCATAGATACCTGGGTTATGTCCTCTTGAGACATCATGCCTTTACCCCTCCTCATAAGCCAAATCCCGGGCCAGGGTCCATTCCTCCGGGCTCAGCTCGCCCGGCTGCAACTCCACCCCCAGCGCTTGGGCCATGCCCCGGCGGATGGCCTCCTTAAGCTCAATCAATTTGGGGGGGCAGCCTAATATTTCCTGCAGGGAGGTCAGGCGGGCGGCAAGCCGGGCCCGCAAAGCCGCCGGAGATTCGCCTTCAGCCTGCACCAGGGCCAGCCAGGCCTCCACCTGGGGTTTGATAATAATGGAACCGTGCTGGAGCAGGGAAGAGGCATGCCAGGTCTGGGCGCTGCCCACCACCTTCCTGCCCCGATGGACAATGGCTCCCCGGGCGCAGCGCAGGAAGCAGATGTCAGTCTGCTGCGAGTCTTGCCGCTGCCCTCCCATTTTTGCCTCTATGCCTAAAAGGCGCAAGGCCTGGAGCAGTCCCTGGGCGATCAGTTGATAAGCGGCAGTGACCGCGGAAGGCATGCCCTCGGCGGTGCCGGCGATTACGGCATAGGTCAAATCCTCCAGGTGGAGCACCGCCCGGCCGCCGGTGGGCCGCCGCACCACCTCAAAACCCAGGCGCCGGCAGGCCTCCAGGTCCAGGTCGTGGCGCTTTTGAAAGTAACCCAGGGATATGGCGGGTGGCCGCCACTGGTAGAGGCGCAGGGTGGGCGGGGACTTGCCATTGGCATGCAAAGCCAGCAAGGCCCGGTCAACGGCCATGTTGTGGATCGGGGACAAAGCCCCGGTGTCCAGAAAGCGCCAGGTTTTCATGTGGCCAGCTCGTTAAAGAACACGGGGGCCTTATAGGAACTGCGCACCAGGGCTCCGGCGGCCACGCTTTTGAAGCCCAGGGCCAGGGCCCGCCGCCGCCAGGCGTCGAACTCTTCCGGCCGCACATAGCGGGCCACCGGGACATGGCGGAGGGAGGGCGAGAGATATTGACCCAAGGTGAGCATATCGCAGTTCACTTCCCGCAAGTCCTGAAGCACTGCCTCAATTTCCGTGGACTCTTCGCCCAACCCGAGCATCAGGCCGGATTTGGTGATGACCTTGTCGGCAAGCTGCGTGGACTGTTCCAGCAGTTTCAGGGAGCGCCGGTAGTCCGCACCCCGGCGCACTTGCGGATAAAGCCGGGGCACAGTTTCCAGGTTGTGGGCCAGGATGTCGGGGGCGGGGGCCAACACTATTGCCAGCGCCTCCGCAGAACCGCCAAAATCCGGCACCAGGAGTTCCACCCGAACGCCGGGGCACTGCTGCCGCAAGACCTCCACTACCCGGGCATAATGGGCCGCGCCGCCATCCGGGAGGTCGTCCCGGGTCACCGAGGTAATGACCACATGGCGCAGGCCCATCTCGGAAACCGCCTGGGCCAGGCGTTGGGGTTCATCTTTTTCCAAGGGCAACGGTTTCCCCTTTTTTACTGCGCAGAAGGCGCAGCCCCGGGTGCAGACCTCGCCCAAAATCAAAAAAGTGGCAGTGTGATGGGAGAAACACTCCCCCCGGTTGGGGCAGCGGGCCTCATCGCACACCGTCGGCAACCCCAGATGGGCCAACAGGCCGCTGGTTTGGGAAATCAGCGCTGCGCCCCGGCCTTTTCTGGCCTGGCGCACTTCCTTTAGCAACCACTCCGGCGCCGGGGTGTTCATCAAGCGCCTCCCGGCGGCATGTGAATGGCCTGGCCGTGGAGGGCCTGGGCCACCTCCAGCACCGCCTCCGACAAGGTGGGGTGAGCGTGAATGGTCTCCATGATCACCCGGCTGGCGAGTCCGCCTCGCATCGCCAGGGCCAGTTCGTGAATCATATCCGCCGCGTGGGGGCCGATGATGTGAGCCCCCAGGATCTGGTCGGTCTCTTTATGGGCGATGATCTTCACCAGACCTTCCAGTTCCCCCAGGCATTGGCCCATCCCTAACGATTTAAAGGGAAAACGAGCCACCTTGATGGGGTGTCGGGCCTCGGCTTCCGCCTCCGAAACCCCCACCGCGGCGTACTCGGGTATCGTGAAGGTGCAGCGAGGGACGACGTGGTAGTCCATCTTGCTTCCCAGACCCAGGGCGTGCTCCGCGGCGCAGATGCCTTCGGCAAAGGCCACGTGGGCCAAAAGCCAGCCGCCGATGACGTCGCCCGCGGCATAAACGTTCGGGACATTGGTCATCAGGTGCTCGTCCACCAGGATGCGCCCTTGCTCCAGATTAATATTCAGCTCCTCCAGACCCAGGCCTTCAGTGTTGAAGCGTCTGCCTGTAGCCAGGAGGATGGTGTCCGGGGTCAGTTCCGTACCATCGGCCAGCCGCACGGCAAAACGCTCCGCCTCCTCCTGCACCTCTTCCACCTGGACGCCGCACTTGATCTTGACTTTGCGCCGCTTGAGCACGCTGTGGATATAATCAGCCATCTCTTGGTCATCATGGGGCAGGAGGCGGTCCAGGGCCTCCACCAGGGTGACTTCCGAGCCCAGTTCCCGGAAAATGGCGGCCATCTCCACTCCCACCACGCCGCCCCCCACCACCAGCAGATGCCGGGGCAGGTAGTCGATGGTAAGAATTTCGTCGGCCAAGAAGACCTGGGAATTTTGGGA
>CAZLRL010000440.1:0-2803 GCA_964561645.1 uncultured Desulfobacterales bacterium | reverse complement strand
GTTGGCCCAGGGGCTGGCTCCCTGGGATGCGGCCCGCCTGGGGGTCTATCTCCACGGCCTGGCCGCGGATTATCTGGCCGAAACCATCGGCCCCCGGGGCCATATTGCCGGCGATCTCCTGGATTGTCTCCCCGAACTCCTGACGGAATTTTCCCAGGGTGAATTTCCGGTTATTGAGGATGATATATGCTTACGGCTCGTGACATCATGACCCGGGAGGTGTTCACCATTCGACCGGATGCCAGTGTCGAAGACCTGGCCAGACTCATGGAGGAAAAGCGCATCAGCGGAGTGCCGGTCCTGGATCAAACCGGCGCTTTGGTGGGCGTGGTGACCCAGTCGGATCTGGCGCAGCGCAGCCGGGAATTTGAACTGCCCCCGGCCCTGAACATCCTGGACATCCATTTGTATCTGGAGACCGCCTCCCATTTTAAAAAACGGCTGGAAAGGCTCCTGGGGAACAAGGTCAAAGACGTCATGACCAGAGGCCCCATCAGCATCGCGCCGGACACCCCCGTGAACGAGATCGCCGCGCTCATGGCTGACCAGGTGGTCCACACCCTGCCGGTGCTGGAAGGGGGCCGACTCGTGGGCATCGTGGGGAAACTCGACTTGATCCGGGGGATCGCCCGCCCCGCCGGGGAAGAGTGACACGCATAACGTGCGCGCCCAAAACTCTTTACAACCAGAAGAACAACGGGCTGAGACAGAAAAATCTTTACAAATCCCTCTGAATCCCCCTTTATGAAAGGGGGACTTTTTAAGGAATTCCACCAAGTTTCCCCCCCTTTTTTAAAGGGGGAAGGGGGGATTGGTTGAAAAAATTATAAATTGACGAAAGGATTTTTGCAGAGATCTTTCGTAAGCCGCAGCCCCGCCGCAACCCGGGAATTGGCGGCCCGCTTGGGCGCCGGCCTTGCACCCGGGGACGTCGTGGCCCTGCGCGGGGAGCTGGGCGCCGGCAAGACCGAGTTCGTCCGGGGCCTGGCCGCCGGTTTGGGGGTGCCGGAAGACGCGGTGGCCAGCCCCAGCTTTGCCCTGGCCTACGAATACCAGGGGCGCCTCACCCTGGTGCATCTGGACCTGTACCGCCTGGCCGGGCTCTCCCCGGAGTTCCTGCCCGACCTGGAGGATTATTTGACCGGCCCCCAGGTCGTGGCGGTGGAATGGGCCGAGCGCCTGGGAAACCTGCTGCCGCCGGAGCATCTGGACGTGTTTTTGGCCATCAGCGGCGCAGAGGAACGGCAGCTCACCCTGACCGGCCGCGGCCCCAGGTGGGCGGAGGTGCTAAGGAACTTATAAAGTCATTAAAGGGGAGGCAGAGCGAGGGTTGCTTTTTTTGTCATTCTGAGGGAGCGTAGCGACCGAAGAATCTAGTCTTTTTAAATAGTTCTAGATCTTCATTTCCTTCAGGATGACAGAAAAATAGGTTTTACAACAGCTTGTAGGGGTCAGATTCCAGAATTTACGTACAAAAATGTAGCCGCAAGCTTCAGCTTGCGAAAATAAAGACGAAAACGCCCAGCTAAAGTCTGCGGCTACAGAACACTTTTTAATTTATTCCTGATGGAGCACGCCTTATGGCCAAAAGAAAGCCCCGCCGCCGGGCCCCCCAGGAACCCGAGGAAATCCTGGGCCTGGCCCAGCAAACCCTGGATAAATACCGACCTTACTTGAAATGGCTGATCGTGGGCGGCGTCGTCCTCGCCCTGGGGATTGTGGGGTGGTTCGCGACCGGTTACCTGACCCAAAGCCGGGAAGCCCGGGCCCAGGCCGCGTTGGAAGAGCTGCGGCCGCAAGTCAGCCGGCCTGAACAGACCGACGCGGCCATCCAGGGTCTGGACGGGCTGATCCAAAAATACCCGTCCACCCATGCCGCGCTGGTCGGCCGGTTATACAAAGCCCATCTCCTCTATCAAACCGAGAAGTACGCCGACGCGGCCAAGACCTACAAAGAATTACGCGCCGCGCTGGGAAATCAGGACCCCTACGGTTGGCTTCCCTTCATAACCGAAAGCCTGAGCTACTGCTACGAAACCCAGGGGGATTATGCCCAAGCGGCCCAGACCCTGAAACCCCTGGCGAACCAGACCCAGGGCAATTATCAGATCATGCTCCTCTCCCGCCTGGCCGTGCTCTATGACAAAGCCGACAACCGGGCCGAAGCGGATGCAGCCCGGCAGCGGTTGTTGACGTTGGTAAAAGATCCCGCCCTGGCCTCCTATTGGAAAGAAAAGCTGGCCAGTTCCGTCTCCCAGGTGCCGCCCGCGACCAAAAAGCCCAAAGATTGACCGCGCCCCTCAGTCCCATTTCTGGCTGGCCGCAAATTTGGCCTTGACCATGGCGATATTGGCTGCGATCAGGGGCTCCAGGTCGTGGTTGCCGTACTCCACCGCGGCCGGCCGAAAAGCCAGGCAAACCCCGTCCACGTCGCACACCCGGTTGATCAGCGCCTTGTAGCCCCGGGCCTGGGGCAGGGCCCGCTCCAGGCAGTTCAGGGCCCGCTGGTAATCCTTCTCCCGCACATAAATGGCCCCCAGATTGTTCAGGGCCAGGGGGTTGTTGGGGTGCTGTTCCAGGATCTTCTCGTAGATCTGCTTGGCTTCCGCCAGTTTGCCGGCCTCCAGCAGATCATAGCTTTGGACCAGCGCCCGCCTGAGACCCGGATCGCCGATCTGCGCCCGAGCACTGCCACCAAGCAGGCCCACCAGCCCGAAAACCAGGGCCATCAGCACCAGGCAGCGCGCCGGGGCAATCATCGGCCAACCTGGCCGCGGGCTCAAATCGCCGTCCGGAAGGCGTC
>CAZLRL010000439.1:0-2807 GCA_964561645.1 uncultured Desulfobacterales bacterium | reverse complement strand
TTTTTTGTCACACCCCTCCTTGTAACCCTGGCAGGGTATTCGACCCCTAAGGAAAAAACTGAATGATGGTAGAAGGTTGGGATTAAGTGTATCGAAATTATGGGTGGAAAGAAAGAGAGAAAGGCGGAAAAAGACAGGTCGGAAAGACTCCCGCCCCCATTCTTATGCATGTGCACTTGCAGATGAAATCAACTTGCAATTAACTAATTGATAACCTTATTTTTTTTACAGAAAACAGAAAACCTAAAACAGAAAACGGGCTTGACGCTACCACTTGCCCAGAAGAATCAAGACCCCGATAACCACAAACGCCAGGCCCGCGGCCTTCTTGATGAGGGCCTGCGGCACATATTGAGACACCATCCCGCCCACCGCCACCCCTATCAGGGTGGCCAGGAACAAGGCCAAACAGGCTCCGGCCAGGACGGTCACAGGAGATTGTTTGTCCGCGGTCAGGGTGAGAGCCGCCAGCTGGGTTTTGTCACCCATTTCCGCCAGGAATACCGTGCCGAAAGTCACCCAAAAAACTTGCCAGTCCATAATTTTGCAGACCCGATCTATTATGACAGCAACTTGGTATTAATAATCCCCCTAAATTAAATCCCCCTTTAAAAAAAGGACTTAAAATCTAATATCTCGACTTTTTGCAGGCTATCTCTTGCGGGTGGAGGTGGCCAGATGACGTTTGGTCAGCGACTGCCTCTCGGGCAGAAAAAATTCAGCGCCTTCCCGAGCGCCGTCGATGGTCAGCGTGCCGCCGGACACAGCCGCCAGCTCCCGGGCCCGGTTGATGATCTCGTGGACCTGTTCGTCGGTGCGGCTGGGATCGTGGTGAGTTAACAGCAGGGTTTTGACCCCGGCCTCCAGCCCCAAGCGCACAGCCTCCTCGTAAGTGGAGTGGCCCCAGCCCCGATGGGCCGGCATCTCCTCCGGCAGGTACTGGGCGTCGTGAATAAGGAGGTCGGCGCGCTCGGCGAATTTGACAAAGTCAGGAAAACGGTGGCCGCCATTCAGGCCCAATTCGTTATCGGTGATGAAAACCAGGGTGTGCCCCCCTTCCCGAAAGCGAAAGCCCAGGCACCCCTGGGGGTGATTTAGGGGAATGGTATCGATGATCGCTTCGTCCAGAACCAGAGGATGACGGGCAATTTTATTGATAAAGGTAATGTGGGACTTGAGCTGGTCAAAAGCCACCGGGAAAAAGCCGTCTCCCATGTGGTCGTCGAAGATGCGCTTCAGGGCCTGGAAGGCCAGGGGCCAGCCGTCCACCAAAATTTCCGAGTCCGCCCGGTAAATGGGAAAAAAGAAGGGCAGGCCGATGAGGTGGTCCCAGTGGTTATGGGTAAAAAGCAGGTGCATCCGGACCGTGGCCACCATGGTCTTGAGGTGTTCCCCCAGGACCCGGATGCCGGTGCCGGCGTCGATGACGACGCGCCTGCCGGACTCCAGCACCACTTCGAGGCAGGTGGTGTTGCCGCCAAACTCCATGGTTTGTGGTCCGGGTGCGGGGATGGAGCCTCGGGTGCCCCAAAACCGGATTTCCATGTGCCGGCCTCCTTAGCAAGAGTCTGTAGAGCAGACGGCGCCGTTGTCCTGTATATAATGCCTTATGTTTGAACTTGGCTCAACGATTTTCCAGTCAAAAATGCCCAGTAAAAATTTTCTTCAAGATTTAATGACAATTTCACATTATATCAAATGAACCCCGGCCTCAACCAATGTCTTGGGCTTCACCCAGGATGTGTGACAGCCCCTCCTTTTCCAGCCAGGCGTCCGCCAAACCGAAGCAGCCGGTGAGCATCATGTCACCCAGGGGAGCGGCAAACACGCCGGGCCAACCCCGGGCCAGGGAGCGCCGGGGGCCGGTGATGACCGTGAAGGCAAAAGCCTGTTCACGCAGATAATCCGGGTGAATAGCACACCCATGTCCGTTATCGTCAAAAATCTCCTCATGCTTGAGCTCCCCGGTCTGAAAACGCCTGAGATGGTCCCCCAGCTTGTCCGGCATCAAAAGCCCGGTGTGGTGCTCATAAATGCCGAAGATGCGGTCGTCCCGGATCAAAGCGGCAAAGGTGTGGGCATTGCCGAGGTTGACCACGGTCAGGCCGGTGTCCAGGTGCCGGCGGGCTTCAGGGTCGAGGAGGGCTCCCCGCGCGCCCGCGGTACAGGTATCCATGAGCAGGACCCCCGGGATGGCCTCCGCCACCGCCCGCATCCGGGTGAGGAACTCCGGGACCTCCCGAAAGGCCAGGTCTGCCAGCCGGCCCCCGCGGGCCAGCATTTCCCGCCAGAGCTGAAAGCGAAACTCCCGGTTGCTGCTGTGGGGGCTATAGCCGTGGTCCTGGACCGCCACCGCCAAGGAGGTGGGAAAAGGCACCTCGAACGCGGCCAAAACCTGATGCAGAGTATCCAGGTCCACGTCGCCCAAGGTCACCGGCACTGCTTCCGGCGGCGGCTCATCGGTCAGCGACACGCCCCATTGCTTGATATTATCGAGATTATCATGCAGGGTCAGGGCCGCGACCGGCGTGGCATAAACCGCCAGGCCCCGGGCCAGATGTCGGCGCACCGCGGCTGAGACCGCGCCGCCTCCCATGAGCCGCCCGGTAAGAAAAACGGCCCGGCCCGCGGCCGTATGGCGGCGCAGGCGCCGGGCCGCGACCTGCGTGGGGGACGGCAACGCCGCCTTGACGGCGTTTTCCACTGCCTGGCCCGGCGTCCAGAGGAACAGGTCCTGGGTGCCGCCGCCCACGTCCACACACAGCAAGGGTCCCTCAGACATTCTGGTCCTCGGCCAGGGCCGCGGC
>CAZLRL010000438.1:0-2824 GCA_964561645.1 uncultured Desulfobacterales bacterium | reverse complement strand
AACTTGCAATGTAACTAATGGATATTCTTGTTTCTTTTTACAGAAAACCGAAAACTGAAAACGGTATAACTACTCTTTAGTCCATATCCGGCTTATAGGGCTTGTTGTGCACGTCCAGTTAAAACTTCGGTCCCCTCATAATTCTTAAAACCCGGCGGCACAGGTGTCCTCACCTGTGCTTGGTCTGAAGTGGCCCTGAACATTGGAGGGATACTTTTTGCCGGAGCACTTTATGGTGCGTAAAACGCACCCTACATCTCTGAAGGGCTTGATGAATCAAGCTACAGGGTAAGGCCGTAGGGCGGGAAAGCGAAGCGCATTCCGCCTTTTGTGCTTTTTCTACCTCATACCCGAGTTGAATTTAGGCACGTCAGTGATGGTCAGGAGTACCTCGGCCTAAATTAAAGAAAAAAGGAAAGGTCCAGTGGGGCGGGCCTCCGTGCCCGCCAAGACCAAGGGCGGCCAGAGACGGCCGCCCCACCGAAATATGGTCGCTGGGGAGACTTCGCGTAACACAAAAAAGCCTAAAGCCTTGTAGGATTTTTACCGAGATAAAAAAGAGGGATTATCCGACCAATCACCGTGTGGATGGGTCCTTTTGGGGGTACGAAAGGGATTCGGAAGAAAAGGACCCGGACTGATGCTCATCGCCATTATATTAAACATTGTCCTGCGGCTGAAAAGGAATTATGCTGCCAATGGTTCCCCCCAGATTTTTGCTGGCGTAGTGAACTTCAAAGAAAACTTCAATTTTAGCCGGGGGCTGACCATGACCAGGGGCACTTTTTTCTGGGCGGCCTTGCTCGTGCTGGCGCTGCTGATTTCGATCGTCAGCCTCAGCTGGGCCCAGCCGCAAGAAGCGAGCTTGAGGTCCCTTCAGGACGCGGTGCGAGCCAACCCCAACGAGCCTCGCCTGCACTATCTGCTGGGCTTGAAATATCAAAGCCTGGGGAAAGCGCGCCAGGCCCAGGAAGCTTATCAGAGGGCGGTTACCCTGAACCCTCGGTATACCGCGCCCCTGATCAGTCTGGGTGCCTTGAAGTCCTCTCAAGGTGATCAAGGAGGGGCGATCCAGGCTTTAAACCAAGCCCTGCGGGTCGACCCCAAAAATAAAGAGGCTCACAGCCTGTTGGGGACCGTCTATGGCAGGCAGGGCATAACGCTGCTGCAGCAGGGGAAAAACACCGAGGCCATTAAGGCCCTGAAAAAGGCCGCGGCTACCAACCCCAAAGATGACGCGGCCTTGAACAATCTCGGCGTAGCTTACGCCGCCCAGGGGGACCTGAACCTGGCCGTCCAGGCTTTTCAGTTGGCCATCCGGGCCAATCCCGCCAATGACAATGCTCATTTCAACCTGGGTTTCACCTATCTGAGCAGCGGCAACAAGCCCGGCGCCCTGAACCAGTATGCCGCGCTCACTGAACTCGGTTCCGGCTATGGCGGGGAGCTTTTTGCCCTGATGTCCTATCCCAAGGGCTACCCGGTGGATACCCCCTATTCCCCGCCGCAATGGGGGCAAAGCACTCCCTACAAGGCTCTGCCGGCCGCGGAACTCCCTGCGCCTCCGGATCTGGCCGGGGTCCTGCAGAATAATCCTGATCTGCAAATTCCGTCGTATGGGAGTGCGCTGCCGCGGGGACGGGAAAGAGCCGGCGATCTGGGGCAGACCCCCGATCTGCAAACTCCGGCCTACAAAAGTTCTCTGCCGCAAGGGCGGCTTTCCGGCCCCGCCGCGCCTATGCAAGGGAACTAGTGGAACCCATGGGCCTTTTGCCAAAAATAAGAAAACCCTGTCATTCTGAGGGAGCGAAGCGACTGAAGAATCTAGACCCTTCGCTTCGCTCAGGGTGACAGAGAGGAAAGGGAGAGGCCGGGCGGCCCCTCCCGTGCTATTCTAAGTTACTCCTCAATCCACCTTGCGCAGAAAAGGCGGGGTGTCCAGTTCGTTCTCCTCGTATTGCAGATCCGGATGGACCACGTATTTCTTGCCCTGCACCACTCCGAGGGGCGGCCGCTTGTCGCCTGCAGCCGTCTCTCCGTCCTGGGCGGCTTCCCCGCCCTTGCGGATAAAAGCCGGAATATCCAGATCCTCGGTGACCGGCAACTCCGGAGGCGGCGCGCTATAGACATCCCGCCCCTTGTCGAGCTCCAGGCGGTGTCCGATGCCGGTGGCGATCACCGTGACCTGCATGGACTCGCCCAATTCGTCATCGTAGACCAAGCCCCATTTGATGAGCGCGTCTTCGTGGGCTTCCCGCTGGACGATGGAGCAGACTTCCCGTAGCTCTTCCAGGGAGAATTCCTGGGAAGTGGTGATGTTGATCAAAATCCCCCGGGCTCCTTTGATGGAAATATCTCCCAGGAGCGGGTGGGAAATGGCCCGTTCCGCGGACTCTTCGGCCCGGGTGTTGCCGGTGGCCAGGCCGGTGCCCATCAGGGCCATGCCCCCTTCCTTCATGATGGTGCGCACGTCGGCGAAATCCACTTTGATGAACGCGGGCTTGACAATGAGATCGGAGATGCCTCGCACCGCGGCCCCCAGGACTTCGTTGGCCATGGAAAAAATGTCGCTGGTGCGGGAATTTTTGTTGCCCAGAGAAAAGAGGCGATCGTTGGGAATAGTAATGATGGTGTCGGAAACCCGGCGCAGTTCTTCAATCCCCTTGTCTGCCAGGCGCATTTTCATTTTTCCTTCAAATTCAAAGGGCTTGCTCACTACGGCCACGGTGAGCGCGCCCACCTCCCGACTGATTTCGGCCACTACCGGAGCGCCGCCGGTACCGGTGCCGCCGCCCATGCCCGCGGCGATGAAGACCATATCCGC
>CAZLRL010000437.1:0-2828 GCA_964561645.1 uncultured Desulfobacterales bacterium | reverse complement strand
AGGGCGCGTCTTAAGCGCCAAAATGGTGCGTAAGACGCACCCTACATGTTACTTCTCAATTCCGGAACCATGCATAGCTAAGGACACCTGTGTCACTACTTTTTCTGTTTTTAAAAGAGAGGCGACAAGCGGGAGACGCTTCGCTTTCCTGTCTACATCTTCGCCCTCAAAATATCCCGTGTAAGGCCAAGGTACCATCCGGGCGTCAAAAATGGTGCGTAAGACGCACCCTACATAGTACTCCGAGCCCCTGGCTGGAAGCTCCAGGCCTGGGCTCAGATGAACAAAAGACTTTGCCGAGATGCCTCTATCCCGGAAGGAAACCTCTCCTGCCAGGGCACAACTTTTCTTATTGCAATTTAATCTCAATAACTTTAAATACAAGGAACGATGGAAGCGGAATTGCAATTTTTCCGGGATTATATCCGCCGCCGGGGCCTGAGGCGCACCCCGGAGCGGGAGGTTATCCTCCAGGAGGTCCTGGCGGTAGATGACCACTTTGACGTGGAGGAACTCCACCTGCGTCTGCGCCATAAAGGCGTCAAGGTATCCAAGGCCTCGGTGTATCGGGCTTTGCGCCTGTTTCTGGATTGCGGCCTGGTCCGGGAAGTGGATTACAGTGACGGCCATTGGCATTACGAGTATATTTACGGTTCCGGGGAGCACAATCATCTGCGCTGCCTGGGCTGCGGGGAAATCGTGGAGTTCCAGGTGCCGGACCTGGTGCGGCTGGAAGAACAATTGTCCCGGGAATACGGCTATACGATTATCAGTCATCAATGGGAAGTCAAAGGCTACTGCCGCAGCTGCCAGGCCGAGCGCCCCGGCCCCACCGACAACGGGTAACCTACATGAGCGACAAGGCCAACAAACCTGAAACACCCCTGGCCGAAGTGCCCTCCGGCCAGCGGGTGCGCATCACCGGTTATGAGGGGGGACGCATGATGCGGTCCCGCCTGGCCTCTTTAGGCCTTACTCTGGGACGCGAAATCAACATCTTGCAAAATAATCGGGGCTTGATTATTGTGGGGGCCGACGGCGGCCGCGTGGCCCTGGGCCGGGGCGTGAGCCAGAAGATTATGGTGGTTCCTCTGGATGAACAACACGGCAAAAAGGCCTAAAGAAAAACGTTGACAGCCGGTTAGATAAGGCAAGCCGAAATTACCAGGTTAAAAGAGGTAAGCATGGGTGACGCTGTCCACGGCTCGGGATCGGAGGCCTCCGAAGAACAAAAACATCACCATAAAGGCAAGTCATCAGAAAAATTCCTGAACAAAGAACTGATACTTCAAGCCCTGAATATCCAGCCAGGGCAGACCATACTGGATGCGGGTTGCGGGAATGGGTATATGGCCAAAATTTTTGCCCAAGAGGTGACCCCCTCCGGAAAAGTGTATGCCCTTGATCCCGATGCCGAAGCCATAGAAGCCCTCAGAAAAGAAACTCAAGGAACCAATATCGAGGCGCTCAAAGGGGATGTAACGCAGCCGATTCCGATCGAGCCCTCGTCTGTAGACCTGATGTATCTCTCAGCAGTGGTTCACGGGTTTTCCAAACCGAAAATGAAAGATTTGTCAGAAGAGACCCAACGCATTTTAAAGCCAGGGGCGGTGTTGGCGATTGTGGAAATTGACAAGAAAGAGACTCCTTTCGGCCCTCCCCTTAATATAAGATTCTCTCCGGAAGAATTAAAAGAAATGGTTCCTTTGACTCCACTAAAAACCATACAAGTGGGAGAGCATTTCTACATGCAGCTCTTCCAAAACCAAGCTAAGCAGGAAGATTGAAGTGGCCAACCACGGGAATGAACGCGGCTTGAGAATGCTACCTGGGGCTCATGCTTCGATCACTGGTGATATGAACCGCCGATTACTTTGTCTGCCATAAAATCCACCGGCCAACCCGAAGATTCCCTCCAACCCCTCGCCGCCCTGGAAGGAGTGGTGGAGCGCCTGACCTTTGCCGACCCGGAAAGCCACTACGCGGTGGTGCGCCTCAAGGTCAAGGGCCGGCGGGACCTGGTCACCGTGGTCGGGCCCCTGGCCGGGACCCGGGAGGGCGAGCAGCTCCAGCTCAAGGGCCGCTACGAGGTCCACCCCAAGTATGGCGAGCAGTTCAAAGTAACCTGGTGGTTCGCGGTGCTGCCCGCCACTGAGGCCGGTATCCAGCGCTACCTGGCTTCGGGGCTGGTCAAAGGCATCGGCCCGGAGCTGGCCAAACGGCTGGTGGAGCATTTCGGGCCGGAAACCCTGGAGGTTATCGACCACACGCCCGAGCGCCTCAAGGAGGTGGCGGGCATCGGTGACAAGCGCATCCAGCAGATAACCCGGGACTGGCAGGAGCATAAAGCGGCCCGGAAATTCCTGGTGGCCCTCCAGGGATTGGGCCTGAGCCTGGGTTTTGCCACCAAGATTTACAAACAGTATGGCGACCAGGCCCTGGAAGTGGCCACGGCCAACCCCTACCAGCTGGCCCTGGACATTCAGGGGCTGGGGTTTGCCACCGCGGACCGCCTGGCCTCCCGCCTCAACCTGGACCCCCTGGCCCCGGCCCGCCTGGCCGCGGGTTTGCTGCACGTTCTGGAGACCATGGCCGGGGAAGGCCACGTGTATGTCCCGGAAGAGTTGCTGCTGGAGCGGGCCCGGGAACTCCTCCGGGTGGCGGAGGGGCCGTTACAAAAAACTCTGGAACACCTGAACCGGGAGGGACGGGTGGTCCTGCAGGAGCTGCCCCAGGGGCGGGCCGTGTACCGCAAACCCGCCTGGGTGGCGGAAACCGGGGTGGCCCGGGACCTGGGACTGCTCCGGACAACGCTGGCCCTGCCACCG
>CAZLRL010000436.1:0-2837 GCA_964561645.1 uncultured Desulfobacterales bacterium | reverse complement strand
GTGGTGTTCGCGGCCGAATACCGCCGCTGCCTGGCCCGCCACGGCGACCGGGGCATCAGGTACACCCACATGGAGGTGGGTCACGCCGGGCAAAACCTCTTTCTCCAGGCCGAGGCCCTGGGTCTGGCCTGCGGCATCGTGGGCGCGTTCCAGGACCAGGCTTTGCAGAAAACCCTGCAGCTCCCTTCCTCCCACGAGCCGCTCCTGGTCATGCCGGTGGGATACTCACATTAGCAAGGCTTGAGACCTCTGCGAAAATTATGTAGAACAGCCGCCCCGGCTGTACTTTGCCGGCGAAGGTAAGGTGCTCTACAACATATTGAAACATAGCGAAATATTTTATGAGTCCATAAACCTTTTGATAAAGAGCAGGTATACGTAACTCAGCATCTCCATTAATCCACCACTCTAACTCAACATTTTTGAGCAGTTTTAGGGGCAGGTATTCAAGTCTTCCCAGCTCCCTGAATCGCCCGGGCGATCTCCTGGCTGAGCCTGGCCAGCGCCCGACTCTGGGCCGCCACCAGGGCGGCATAATCCGCACCGCTCACCGGTTCGCGAATGGATGACCGCTGCATCTTGAGCAGCTTTTTTTCCGGGCCCCCCAGGACGCTCCAGCGGGCCACCAGCCAGGCGGCTTGGCCCAACCGCCCATCCAGGCGAATGACATCCACCACCACCTGGTAGTCCAGAGTTACGGAAGTGCGCCAGGGGTAGAGAAAAATCTGGTCGGTCCGCAGGAGAACCCCGATATTCTCGGCCAGAATATTCGTGAGGTTGTTTTTGAAGGAGCCCGCCCAGCGGTCGTACTCGGCTTTGACCAGCTGATTGTCGCTGGTGCGGGTAATAATCTTGGAATCGTCCAGGTAGTCTGCCAGCCTGATGGGGCCGATGCCGATAACCGCATTGTGAGCCGAGCCTTTTGTTCTAGAGATCCCCTGGTCTTCCTGTATCGGGCTCAAGGAGTAAAAACGCGGTGTTGGACTCCGGCTCAAGCAGCCGCCGACCAAGAGGGCCACCATGGTCAGGATGACCGGCAGTCCGAAGTTAAGTGGCTTCACTCTCATCTTATTTCCCTCCAGGGCTCTTCTTGTCAGGCTTCTTCTTGCCGAGTAGCAAGGACTCGGGATGCTCTTCCAGGTAATCGGCCAGTTCCCGCAGTGACTGGCTCATGGCGGAAATCTTCTGCAGCGTGTTTTCCAGTTCGACCATTATAGGCGCATCTGGGGAAATAACCCCCCTGGCCGAGGACATGGTTTTGTCAAACCCGGTGGTCACTTCTCCCACCTTGCCGTCAACCTTATTGGCCAACTTACCGATATCTTTGAGGGTTTTTTTCAGGTGGTCCGCCAGCGGATTCACCTGACCATCCACCCGGGTGACGAGTTTGCGGGCCTTGAGGAGAGCTTCTTTCAGGGCCCGAAGGCTGGCGGCCAGGTCCGGATTGCTAACCAGCCGGTCGACGCTGGCCAGGGCTGATAACAAATACTTTTCTATCTCCTTGAGATTGAGGTCCCCCAGGGCATCCATCAGTTTTTCGGTGGTGGACTTGCAGGTGGGGATCACGATATAGTCCCTGTAGATCGGGTCGACCTGGGCCGGGGGGTAGCAGATGTCCGCTTCGGGAAAAAAACCGAGCTCGATGGCTAACTGCCCGGTTATAAAGCTCTGCATCACCAGTTGGGCGCGAAGGCCCCTTTCGATGAGCTTGGGCACATTTTTTTGGGGATCCCTTGATACTTCACCATCTCCTAACATGTGGAACCGCTCCGGCTCATATTCGATGATGATGGGGATTTGGACCTGCAGCTCCGCCGGGTCTATGGTGAGAACAATGCTGACCACGGACCCGATTTGCACCCCCTGGAACAGCACCGGCGCGCCCACACTCAACCCCCTGACCGGTTCATCAAAGTACAACACGCATTTCACGGTCTGCTTAAAAAATTTGCCGGAGCCGAATATCACCAGGCTGGCGGCCATCAGGATCAAGGCCAGGACCACGAAGCCGCCGATCATCATTCTGTTTGCTTGCTTGGCCATTCGATGCCCATCCTCTAGTTATAATTTTTCGCCCCGGGTTAAAAATTGGCGCAAAGCGGGATCCCGGGTTGCGGCCAAAAGCTGGTTCGGGTTGCCCGTGGCCGTCATGGTGCGCCGGGAGACATCCAGAAAGACGGAATTGCTGCCGATGGCAAAAATGCTGGCCAGCTCATGGGTCACCACCACCATGGTGGTGCCCAGGCTCTCCCGCAGTTCCAGGATCAGGTCATCCAGGCGGCGGGCGCTCACCGGGTCCAACCCGGCGGAAGGCTCGTCGAAAAACAGGATCTCCGGATCGAGAGCCATGGCCCGGGCGATGCCGGCCCGTTTCTGCATGCCGCCGCTGATCTCCGAGGGGTAAAATTCTTCGAACCCGGCCAAACCCACCAGGGCCAGTTTCAGTTTGACCACCTCGCGGATCTGGCCCGGGTTCAAATCCGTGTAAGTCTCCAGGGGCAGAGCGACATTCTCGGCCAGGGTCAAGGAGCTCCACAGCGCCCCGCTCTGGTACATCACCCCGGCCCGGCGAATTATTCGATCCCGGGTCTCTTGATCGGACCCCCAGAAATCCATATCTCCATACAAGACTTTTCCTTTGGCCGGGGCCTTCAAGCCGATCAAAATGGTCATCATGGTGCTTTTGCCGCAGCCGCTGCCGCCCATGACGATGAAAATGTCTCCCCGGTTGATGGTAAAGGTGAGGTCCCGCATGAGGACAAAGTCGCCATAGGCCATGGTGAGATCTTGCACCGATATATGGGCTTCTGGTTCCGTCATTTTTCCTTTATCCTGAC
>CAZLRL010000435.1:0-2851 GCA_964561645.1 uncultured Desulfobacterales bacterium | reverse complement strand
TATGGAAACCGGGCATCGCTCCATCCTGGTGCTCGACAACCAGGGCCAGGTGGATCTGGTCATTTGTCTGGAGCGGGACGTCACCGATCGGCGCCGCATGGAAGAATCCCTGGCTTTCCGCTCCCAGGAGCTACAAAAAACCCAGACCCAACTGGAAAAACTCTCGGAAATTTCCCGGGAACGCTTTTCCCGCCGTTCGGTGCCCGAACTGGTGCAGTATCTGCACGACGTCCTGTCGGACCTTTTTCCCCAAGCCGACCCCCTTTTTCTGCTCCTGGACGCGGGCCGCAATCGCCTCCTGAATCTGGAGGACTGTTCCGACCAGGTCTCCGAGCCTCTCAAGCGCCTGGTGCGACGCCTGGAAAACGTCGGCCTTCTGGGGGATTTCCTCACCGATCTGAGCAACATCAAAGAGGCCCATCTGGTATCCTATGCGGACCGGGGCAACCTGCCGGCCTATTTCAAGGTTATTTCCCGCATTTATCCCAGCTGGTTCGGCTTGCCCATCTTCTCCCAGCAGCATTGCCTGGGCTTCTTTCTCCTGGGCTCCAACGTCCCCCAGGGATATTCCCGGGAGGAACTCAACTTTTTTCAGGTGCTCTTCGGTCAGGTGGCCTGCTATCTGCGCTACCTCATGCGCCATGAAACCAGCGTCAGTGTGAGCCCGGCTCCGGTGCCCCCCAAAACCCAATTCGGGGATATCATCGGTCAGAGCAAAAAGATGTACGAGGTCTACGAGCTCATCGAGCTGGTGTCCCGCACCGACGCCACCGTCCTGATCATGGGAGACAACGGCACCGGCAAGGAGCTGGTGGCCCGCACCATCCACCGCCAAAGCAAACGTGGCCGGGGGCCCTTTGTGGTGGCCAACTGCTCCGCCTATTCGCCGACCCTGCTGGAAAGTGAACTCTTCGGCCATGAAAAGGGCGCCTTCACCGGGGCCATCCGCCGCAAGAAAGGCCGCTTCGAGCTGGCCCAGGCCGGCACCCTGTTTCTGGACGAAATCGGCGACATTCCCCCGGCCACCCAGGTGCTGCTCCTGCGCTTCCTCCAGGACCACTGTTTCGAGCGGGTGGGCGCCGAGGCCACCATCGAGTCGGACGTCCGGGTGCTGGCCGCCACCAACAAGGATCTGTACCGGGAGGTGCAGGAGGGTCGATTTCGGGACGATCTTTATTATCGCCTCAATGTGATCACCATCCACCTGCCTTCCCTGCGGGAGCGCAAAGAGGACATCCCTTTGCTCTGCCAGCACTTTTTGGAGAAGTACAATCTGAAGGAAAACAAGCGTATCCTGCGGTTTTCCGCGGATGCCATGCAGACCCTGATGGACTTCGACTGGCCGGGGAATGTCCGCCAACTGGAAAACGCGGTCAGTCACGCGGTTATCCTGGCCCAGGGGGAGGACATCCGGCGCCGTCATCTGCCCCGTTTCCTGAAAGAAGCCGGGGAAGAAGGCCGGCCCACTTCTCTGGCGGAGACCGAGCGCCTCCTGATCCTGCGGGTGCTCAAGGAAGTGGGTTGGAACAAACACGAGGCGGCACGGCGACTGCGGGTCAGCCGCAGCACCCTGTACAGCAAGATTCGCCGCTATGGCCTGAGTGGGGCGAAATAGCCAAAACTTGGGGTCAGATATTGCACAATTATTTCTTTAGGAAAATTAGTGAGAAAGACACAAAAAATAAAATACTGTCTCAAAATCAGACAAATCTTGTCTTATTTATCACAAGGTAGCAAGCGGCCCAGGCTGAACTAAGGAGAAATAAATAATAAAACCAAGTAGATAGCTTTTATTTTCTCACCAGCCCCGCTCTGGCAGGGATTTTGTAATACATATTCAACGTACCTCTCTGCCTGAGGTGGGGCCCTGGGAGGGAGGCGCCAGGTTGAAAAAGTAAGATGAACAATCTCTGAAGTTTCCGATTTTTCGAGAAAGGAGGTGAGGAAAGACGGGGGAGCCGCCGCCCCGGACAGAAGCCGGCGGCGCTACGGTGAAGGGACTTGGGTTCCCTTCTGGAGATATAGGCCTTGTTAGTTTTACCGTTCGTTTCTGGCGAGATCGCTGCCGCGGATGGCCGCGGCGCGCGAGAGTTGAGAAACATCTTGATTAATGGGAGGCCGAAACATGGCAGAAAAAAGAGACATTGAAATTAACAGTCGGGCCGACACTCTGGAGTTGATGTCGGAAAAAATCAGGCCCTGGCCGGTAACGCCGCCGCCTACTCCCGACTGGGTTATGGCGAATACCTACGCCAAACGCAAAGCCGAAGACTTCGGCAAATGGTGTGAAGACAACCTCAGGTACGAGTACTCCTTCGGCAAGCCAGAAGCCCTCCAGGGTATGAAATTCCTGTGCACCGGCCTGTGGCGCTTGGGCAACAAGTTCTGTGCCGCGCTGCTGTGCGAAGCCGGGGCCGAGGTGATCAACATTGAACCCCCCGGCGGCGACCCCCTGCGCCAGTTGACCCCCTTCGGTCGCGAAGAATACATGTTTACCTCGGAGATTACCGGGGAAAAGTGCGGCCTGGACTTCCTGCACGAGATGCGGGGGCAGAAATCCGTCACCCTGAACCTGGAGAAGGATGAAGGCCGGGCCATTTATCGGACCCTGGCCGGCCAGGTGGACGCCATTATCGATGAGATGCCCCCCGGCTACATGGACAGCCTGGGTCTGGGCTACCGCAGTCTTTGCAAGAGCTTTCCCCGCTTGGTATATTGCAATATCGCCGTGCGGGGCACCTGGGGTTCTTTTAAAGACAAGATCTCCAAGTACGGGCAGTGGACCCTGGAGCCCTTCGGCGGCTGCGCCAATTCCTTTGTCCACAACACCGGCTTCCCCCAGGACCAGTGC
>CAZLRL010000434.1:0-2863 GCA_964561645.1 uncultured Desulfobacterales bacterium | reverse complement strand
TCTTGGTGTCCAGCCCCCGGGCCAGCCAGGGCTCCCCTCCACCGGCCCGATAAAGGGGCTGCCCTTTGTAGAGGACCGACTCAGCCATGGCCGGGGTAACGGGGAGCGAATGGATGGATGCCTCCATACCCTTTAAGTAGCGGACAGTAAAACCTCTGTATTCATCCGCGAGGTTTTCCGCTAAATCCCTTTGAGAAAATGCGCGGTGCAGATTTCCAGCTTGGTCAAATACTCCCCATATTTTCCCTTCTGCATAATCAGGAGCAGTTCCTATTTCCGTTGTTCCAACCCGGGCCCCCCATTGCTTCCCGTATTTTTTGAGGAAGTTCGGGATGGTTTCGTCATAGAATTTACTGGCCCATTCACCGCCGATCTTGAGGTCAAGGCCGGAAACGGTTCTTATGTCCTGTGGTGTGGTCCTCTCTGAATCTTCCCCTGCCAGTAATTTTGCGGCTACTTCTTTGCCGACATATTCAGACAGGTTTTCTTCGGTTACCTCCCCCTCAGTCAAGACAACTTGCCCATTTTTTTCTGCCTGCAAAAGATCATGGTCTTTGTTCCAATAGACTTTATCCACATGCCGGCTCAGGTCATAGCGGTCCTTCACTATATCCCCGGTAGCCCAGGCCACCCCGTCATAGCCGTTCTCCGCGGCGTGGCGGAGCAGCTTCTTGAGGGCCACCTCGTGCCAGTTCTTATAGAAGGCCAAAGGTGGGACGCTGGTGTGTCCCGTGGGATCCCGGAGACTCGCTTCACTGGCTGCCAGTTCGTTAACCCGTTTCTTAAACTCCGGAGAATCCTTCTCTAACCCCTCTGCTTTAGCGATCTTGGCGGCCAGCGTGCGTCTGGCCAAGTTCCAGTCGTTTTGAAGCTCCCAAAGAACGAGAGTTTTCTTCCCGTCAATCGTCATGTCAAAGGTAAAGACATGGGCGAAGCGGTTGACGTCGGTAGCTACTTCTCCATACTGGTGAGCCTCAGGCACTACGAATTTTTTGTCCGCGGGGAGGGTATAGGCTGCATCAGCCTCTTGGTCCCGCATCTTTTCCAGGTTATTTCTTTCTACCAGGAGTTGGCGGTCCGATTTACTCCAGTCTGCAAGGTCGGGGAAGGCGTTAATTTGTTCTGTAAGTCGGTCAATTTCCGGTTGGTACTTGTCAAAGATGGCCTGTCTCTTGGCTAGGCCTTCCTTTGATGGTTCGGCTGGCGGTAGCGTCAGCAACCTCTCTGTGTAGTTTTCGGCCCCGGGAGGGAGTTTCATCCAAGGCCTGAATTTGTCTTGAGGGGCGTTTTGCGCTGCTTCAAATTCAGTCTTCCAGATTAAATCAACGTAATCCTGTGACCTCCGAAAGTTGTCAACCGCGGCATTAATGATGTTCGAGCCCCGAAAAACCCTGTCAGCATCGGAAAAGTCGCCTAAGAGAGCTTTCTGGACGGTCCCGGTGGCTTCCAGGTCATTATCCAGAACCCCAATGGCCAGATTTTCGGCCTTCTCCTTATCTATCCCAAGCTCCTTGACTATTTCCGCAACTAGAGTGTTATAGGCCTCAGTAGCTTTCCGCTCCAATTCCGCCCGCTCTTGGCGAAGGTCTTCGAGTCGTTCCGCATAAGTCTCATTGATTAGGTGGCGCCCTCTCCCGACTTCCCTCACTTCCACCTGGTTCGCCCTCAGGAAGTCCATCACCTGTTGCTTGGTGACGGTCCCCTTTTGCTCCCGCAGCCAGGGGAGGAGGCCGGACCACTTGATTTCTTCGGCCTTGATGGGATGCTTGGGATCCCCCTTCTTCATCCAGCCCTCGACCAGGGAGGCCAGCTGTTCGCCGCTCCCTTTGCCGGGCAGTTTGGCCTCCAGGCTCTTCGCGGTCATGGAGTAGAAGATGGGGGCATACTCCCGGGCCACCGCTTTCTGGACCTGGAAAAGCCTACCGGGGGGAGGCTCATCACCGAAGAGGGAGGCCTGGCCCTTTTCCTTCTTGGCCGCGGCTTCCTTCCGCTGCATCTCTAGCTTGAGGTTGGCTTGTTGGACCTTGTTGAAGAGTTCGGGATCGGCAGCTAAGGCCGCAACGGTAGGATCATCTTCTTTGGGAAGAACCCGAAGAACTTCTCTCACCTTGTCAGGATCAAGATTTTTAAACTTCCGCTGAATCTCTTTTAGGCGGGCTTCTCTTTGAACAACTTGGGGGGAAATGGGTTGTTTTTGAGCCGCTAAACCGGCGGTGAGTAAGCCTTCCGGCTCTTCCCCTCTGGCGGTTCCGTATTTCTCCCGGAACTCCTTGTCACCCGGGGGGCCACCTTTTTGGACGGAAAACTTGGTGGGGCCTAGTGGAGATCCTTCTTTTTCAGTTTCTTCCTCTCCTCTTTGGCCTGCAATATCCTCAGGAGCCGGTCTGATTGGGCCTTCTGTTCCGGGCTCAGGGGCTTCCGGGGTGGTAGCCCGAAGTCCACCCAGTCCTCTTTCTTCTTGTCCATATTTCCTCTCAACAAATTTTATGGCCGTGTCAAGAATGGTTTCCCTATCAGGAACCACCGTGGCCGCGAACATCTCCGGCTGTTTCGGATTGCCGGCCTCCTCAACGGCGTCCAGATACTTATCGAAAATCTCCGCGAGTCTCTTGGGTGCATTTCTATATTTCTGGTAAAGCTCCAGAATGTCAAGTGTTTCTGGAGCGGGTTGCTCGAAAAGCCCTGCCTGCTTGAGGTAATATTCATAAGGCGTCATACCCGCCGGCACCTGGGCGACGTTCTCCTTGATCCAGACCTGAATCGCCGCCGCCTCCATCATGTTCCGAGAGATGGAAAGGGGATAGAGGTTGCCCTTTTGGATCTCCCTGTCAATTTTGGCCACCCTGGGGGCCACCCGCAGCAG
>CAZLRL010000433.1:0-2865 GCA_964561645.1 uncultured Desulfobacterales bacterium | reverse complement strand
GGGTCGGCCTGGCCTGGGGCGATTCCAGAGCCGCCAGCCGGCGCTCCAGTTGGCGCACCCGTTCTTCCAGGGCTCGAAGCTGTTGGCTGCCCGCGGCGTCGGTCTCGCTCGCCGTCGGGGCCGGGGCCGGTCCGGCGGGCGGCGGGGGCGGCTGGCTCTGGCGGGGAAACAGCGTGGCCGGATCGCAAGCCGCCAAAGTCAAAATGAGGATACCGATTAATAACATCAGCCAGCGGGAAGGCCTCATGATTTCACCTCCGGGGCCGCGGGGGCGGTGACGATGCCCAATTTTTCCACGCCCGCGGCTTTTAAAATGCTCATCACCTGGACCACCAGACCATAGGGTACGCTCTGGTCGGATTTCAGGAGGACTTCCGGCGTCTTATCCCCCCTTTTTTCCCCCGCCAGCGCGGCCTGGAGGTTCTCCAGGCCTACCTGCCGGTCCCCCAGGTAAATTTCCTTTTGGGGACTGATGGAGACCACCAGGGGCTGTTGGCTGGTCAGGGCCGGGGCCGCGGCCTGGGGCAGGTTCACCGGCAGCCCCTGAGAAAACATGGGCGCGGTCACCATGAAGATGACCAGCAAAACCAGCATGACGTCAACAAAGGGGGTGACGTTGATATCCGACAAGGGTTGAGACGAAGCAAATTTTGGCGGCATGACGTGGTTTCCTATACCAGAGACGGAGATTTTTCCGGCGAAGCCAGCAGCGGCGCCAGGTCAGTGGCGAAATCATCCAGCTCGGTTTGCAGGCGCCGCACCTGGCCGAGAAAATAATTATAGGCCATGACCGCGGGGATGGCTGCGGCCAGGCCCGCGGCCGTGGCAATCAGGGCCTCGGCGATGCCCGGCGCCACCGTGGCCAGGGAGGCCGAGCCCTGCAGGCTGATATCGTGGAACGAGGTCATAATGCCCCAGACGGTGCCGAACAGCCCGATAAAAGGCGCGGTGTTGCCACAGGTGGCCAGAAAACTCAAAGAGCGGCTGAGCCTCTCCTCCTGCTCCGACAGGGAGTGGCGCAAAATCCGGCTGCCGGCGTGACCGCCGGGGTTAGGAGGGAGGCCCGTCTCCGGCGGGGGATTCCCGGGCCCGGGGTTTAAAGCCACCGTGTCCCGAAACAGGCGGGCCGCAGGCGCAGAGGTCAGGTGGTCCGTGGCTTGCCGGGCCGCAACCAGGTCGGGCGCCGACCAGAACAGCCGGAAAAATTCGGCGTTTTGCCGCCGGGCCCGGCTGAGCTGGCGAAATTTGGCGATAATGATGGCCCAGGAAAGGATGGAGAACAGCAGCAGGATGAGCATCACCCCTTTGACCACCGGACCCGCGGCCCAAATAGCCGCGAACACGTCCCAATCCGAGCCGGTGAGGGGCACATTCTGGGCGCCGGGAGTCACCGCGGCGAGAGCCAGGCTTGACCAAACCATATCCAATTAATCTTACGGGCTGGCTGGTGGGGTGTCAAGAGCGGGCTGATTTCTGGTCGGCTGGGAGGGGTGGGGCCGTCAATCGCGACCTGCAGCTTTAATAATAAGACGGGCGTCTTCTTCATCATGTTACCCGGGGGGCGGGCACGGTCCGCCGATCCCAGCCGCTTAAAGAACCGTATTGCAAAGGACGGCGAAAGGTTTCCAAAATCCCAAGCTATCAGGGTGGGCACCGCGCACCATCTAAGTTTGGGCACTGAGCACCTTCTCTGCTCAATTGCAAAGGCGAGTCAAAAACACGGGAGGCGCTGGACCAGGATTTCTTCTCGAAACTCGAAACTTATAGCCTACAGCTTACAGCTTACAGCTTATTGCTTAAAGCTTATAGCCCACAATAGAGCCAATCGCAGGAGGCGCCCTTGCCTTCCCGCTCGGATAGGTATCAAGGAGGACGGTAAAAAAATGGAGCTCGGGAGAGGGCCATGGGGAGGGGGCCATGAGCCCTTCCCGAACTCGGTTTAGGAGGGTTGGCAAAAAAGAGGTGAGGTTGAAGATTTATGACCAAACGCTCTCATTAATTCCCGGTTTAGGGTTAATTCAGCAGATCTGGTGGCCCCCCCAACCCCGAGGCGGAGGGCGGGGGGCCTCGGGCCCCTGTCTTCCCCTCAAGTTTTCCTCCCCTGGCCCTGAGCCGGAAGAACAGGCCCTGGGCCGGTTTCGGTGTCGGCTGCCAACGGCCCCAGCTTCCTTGCCGGGGCCGGGGGAGCCGGTCCGGGACCGGACCGGGGAACCTGCCACCCCTAAGCCCCATCCCCTAATTTCTTGTTCATCGGCCTCAGCGGTACTCCGACCGCAAGCCCTGGGCCAGATCCGGGGACTGCAAAAACACCTCCGCGGCCCGGCCGCTCTTGAAAAGCTCGGCGGCGATTTTCAGGCGGGCCAGACGCTCCAAGGGCGCGGGATGGTTGTGCAGGAATTCCGTTTTCTCAAAGGGATCATGGCTGATGCCCCCCAGACGCTCCCACACGGCCAGCCCCCGCTCGATGTCATAGCCCGCCTGGTACGCGTACCACAGGCCGTAAACGTCGGCCTCCTGTTCATCCTGCCGGGAAAAGGTGCTCACCACCGCGTCCCGCACCGAGGGCGGCGCGGTTTCCTTGAGCCAATAGGAGCTGCCCACCGCGGAAAGTTTCCCCACCGTCCGGGTGGCAAACAGCCCCACCAGACCCCAGACCTTGCCGGCCATGCCTCCCAAGCGGCGGTGGCCGGCGCCCCGCACCAGATGACCCAAAACCTGATGCGCCAGTTCATGGCCCACCACCAGGGCCAGTTCGTCGTCATTCAGGCAGAAGGAGGCCAACCGGGAGGTAAGGATGACCCGGCCCGGAGCCGCAAAGGCGTTAATCGACCGGTCACCGGTATCCACCAGGATGGCGTATTCCGC
>CAZLRL010000432.1:0-2872 GCA_964561645.1 uncultured Desulfobacterales bacterium | reverse complement strand
GCCGTTGTACCACACCGTGCCGGATTTCAAGGGCACCAGCCCGGTCATGGCGTTGAGCAGGGTGCTCTTGCCGGAGCCGTTGGGGCCCAGCAGGCCCACGAATTCCCCGGCGGCCACCTGGAAATTGAGATTTTCCAGGATGACCCGGTCGCCGTAGGCCACGGTGAGGTTTTCCGCCCGGATCATAAGATGGTCTGCCCCCTGGTGGCCTTGAGGAGATAGCAGAAAAAGGGTCCTCCCAACAGCGCGGTGATAATGCCCACGGGCAGCTCCTGGCCGTAGGGCAGGATGACCCGGGCCAGGGTGTCGGCGGCGATGAGGAGCACCGCGCCCGCCAGGGCCGCGACGGGCAAGAGGCGCCGGTGGTCCGGGCCCACCAGCAGGCGGGCCAGGTGGGGGACGATGAGGCCCACAAAGCCGATGATACCGGAGACCGCCACCGCGCCCGCGGTGATGAGGGACGCGGCCAGAAGCAGCAGGAGGCGGACCCGGTTGACGGCCAGGCCCAGCTGCTGGGCCGGCGCATCCCCCAGGGTGAGGAGGTTCAGTTCCCGGGCATAGAAAAAGAGGACGACGCTGCCCAGCAGGACATAGGGCAGGGCGAAAAGCACGTGGGACCAGCCCCGGGCCGAGAGGCTGCCCATGATCCAAAAGACGATGGTGGACAGGCTGTCGGCGTAGAGGAATTTTACCAGGCTGATGAGGGAGGACAGAAAGGCGCTGACAATGACCCCGGCCAGGATCAGGGTGCCGTGCTGGATGCCGCCGGCCATGGCTCCCAGGGCCAGCACCAGGATCAGGGCCGCGACCGCGCCCACCAGGGCCATGAGGGGGACCAGTCCCAGGGCGCCCCAGATGACGCCGGTGAAACCCAGGCTCAGGGTCAAAGAAGCCCCGAACGCGGCGCCCGCGGCCACGCCCAGGGTGAAGGGCTCGGCCAGGGGGTTCAAAAGGATGCCCTGGAACGCGGCGCCCGCCAGGCTGAGGCCCACCCCCACCAGCGCGGCGAGGACGATACGGGCCACCCGGATGTGAAAGACCACGGCCAGCGCGGTGGCTTCGGCCGGGTCCAGGGCCTCGCCCGCGGCCCAGCGCTGCACCAGGCCGAAGAGCTGGCCATAGCTCAGTTTATACGGTCCCACCCCGACGGCGTAGACCGCCACCACCAGCAGGAGCAGGGTCAGGCCGCCCAGCAGGAGAGCGTAGCCTCCGGCTCCCAGGAGCCAGGGCTGCAGGGCTTCATCGGTTTCGGGGGGCATGACTTATCAATTATCCGGAGTTAATTAAAAATGTAGCCGCAAGCTTTAGCTGGCGAAAATTAATGAAAAAATAATCGCAGGCCCAGCCTCGCGGCTACAGGGTAAACGGACCTGCGGCTCAGTAGAACCTATGGCAAAACCTAATTTTTGTCATCCTGAAGGAACTGAAGGATCTCAATATCTTGAAAAGACTAGATTCTTCGCTGCGCTCAGAATGACCCACTTAACAAATTTGAGGTTTTGCACCCACTTGTAGCATTGTCCGCCCAGGCGCACCTAATCTTTTGACCATATCATACTGACTTACCACGAGGAAACAGGGAAAGGCGCGGTCAGGACCGGATCACGGCCAGGGAGCGGCCGCGGCCCACGCCCAGCCGGCGGGCGGCGTTGCCCTGGGAGCAGGCGATTTCCAGGTAGCCGTGGCTGCCGATCAGGGCCAGGAATTGCCCGGGCGGGACGTCGCCGTAGGTGTGGACCAGGCCCCCCAGGGTCAGACTGCCGAGGATGACCAGGTAGGATTTGCCCTCGCCCCAGGCCAGGAGATCCTGGCCCTTGATGTTGCTCAGGAGGTTGCCGAAGCCGTCTACGTAGACGATCTCGCCCCGGACCGCTTCCGGGGTAATGACGGTCTGGGGCCAGGGAAGGATGGCGGGGTCGGTGACGGCCGGGCCCAAATCGTGGAGCGGGGTGCCGCGGGAGAGGTGCGCGGCCACCGGCGCGAACAGATCCCGGCCCTGAAAGGTGGGGGACACGGTTGCCCGGAAATAACCCGGGTTTTCCAGGGAGACGATGTCCAGGGGGTCGCTTTCCTGGAAAATCAGATGAAAAAGGCCGTTGTCGGGACCCACCCAGAAGCACTCCAGGGCTTGGGCGGCCAGGGCCCGGCGCTCGGTGCCCACGCCCGGGTCCACCACCGCCAGGTAAATGGTGCCCGGGGGGAAAAAGGGGCGGGCCTCAGCCAGGATAAAAGCACCGGCCACGATGTCCTGAGGCGGGACTTCGTGGGTCAAGTCCACCAGGGTGGCGTCGGGCTGCAGGGAGAGGATGACCCCTTTCATGGCCGCCGCATAAGGGTCCCGGGTGCCGAAGTCGGTGAGCAGCGCGATTATGGGCCGGGTGGTCATCTAGGTAAGGAACAAGTTGGTTAATTTAATTACGTTACCATATAAGGATAAATGGCCAAAGGCAACCAAAACAGGAGGGACGGTGCCCACCCTGCATGTACAGCGGCAGGGGCAAAAGGCCCGTGCTGCCGGTAAACAAGGGTCAGAAAAAAAACAGAGGAAGGCGCCTGGGACCCCGGGTCGGTGGTTTCTTCGAGCCGCTCCGCTCGCTAGCCTAATACCAAGTTGCTGTCATATAGGTAATAAAATGTAGCCGCAGACTTCAGCCTGCGCCTAGGGCACGGCAAGCCGTGCCCCTACAGAAAATTTACTTGATGGCAACTTGGTATATATCTTAAATAAAGCGAAATGGTCTGGCTTTTCAAGCTTAGCTGAAGCCTCTCGATCCAGAAGAAGGGGTGCCAGGAAAGCAGGCCTTTAATTTTCCACTCGAGCCTCTTGCAAAACTCATCGGAATTGGCCGTCAGGATGAGGTGATGGCAAAGT
>CAZLRL010000431.1:0-2880 GCA_964561645.1 uncultured Desulfobacterales bacterium | reverse complement strand
GGCGGCGTTTCAAAGCCTGAACCTGTTCTTCTTTCAAAAACCAGAGAAGTTCGGCGCCTGAAACCAAAATAGCGTCAACATCCTGGAAATCCACCGGAGAAAAATGGCTTGCCGCTCCATCTCCGGCGCTGAAATCCGGGGCTCCGGGGTGGCCCAGCTCCTGGAGGAGCAGGTGGTACAGGCCGGCGCTGTTGAAATCGCCGGGCAGGGGCAAAAGATTGAACAGCCGCTCCCGGTTGAGCCCGGCCACCAGCGCGGCCAGGCGCTCCACCAGCTCCGGGCCCGGACCGTAGCTCACGCCCCGGCCCAAAAACATCACCCCATACGCGGCCTGAGCCAGAAAATCGGCCAACGGCGCGGCCCCGGGGACCTCACCCGTCTCCTCCGACCCCTGGCCGAGTCGGGCCGCGACCGCGGCCGCCAGGGCCAATTCCTGGCCGGGCTGCACCTGAACGAAGGGGCGGCAGAATTGCTTCAGTTCGGTGGGGTAGATGTCCACCGCGGCCACCCGCCGGTCCTCCAGGCCCCGCTCCGTGAAGCGGCCCCGGGCAAAAACCGCGTAGCGCACCAGGTGCCGGGGCGCGGAATGGATGGGGTTGGCTCCCCAGAAAAGCACCGTATCCGCTTCATCCCGGATGACCTCGAGGGGCGCCCAGAACAGGCCGTGGGCCTTGACCGCACCGTAGAAGGGCGCCATGAAGGCCAGATCAGCGGGTTCGAGGCGGGCCTTGAGCCTCCGGGCCAGCCGCAGCGCGGCTTTTTGGGCCCCCACCCCCGAGCTGGTGAGGCCGTAAATCAGGGGCCGCCGGGCCTGGCGCAAGAGGGCCCCGGCCTCCTCCACCGCTTCCTCGTAGCGCACCTCCTGCCAGCGGTCCTGGCGCCGCACCTGAAAGGCGCTCAAGCGGCTCCGGGGGCTTTGGGTGCGAAACTTCTTGGTGGTCAGGAACTTGCCCGCGCCCCAGAGGCAAACGTTGTCCACCGCGGTGATCCGGCCGCCCTCCAGGGTCACGTCCAGGTCATCACAGAGGCAACTGCACCCGGGGCAGACGAGGGATTCCCTGGTCATATTATCTGCACCTGAATTGGTTTAAACAATTTTCATAATACCAGTAATGCCGGGGGATGACCAGTCTTATTCCAGCCAGGCCCCGCGGCCGGCGATCCTGTCAAAGTAACTTAGGTTCATTTTAAAGGAGAACCGCAGGCCAGTCAAACCAAGTTGGAAATCAAGGAAAGCAAGGCTCCGATTTGTTTCATTTTTTTAACGGGATATTTATCCGGCTTAACGTCGCCGCCAACTTGTGAATTTAGTAATTGATTAATTCCAGATAGATAGATTTTGGCACAATTTTTGAGATTAGAGTTTGCACGGAAAGGAAAGGAAAGGAGCATGAAACCGAGCCCCGCGGACCGCGTCCTGACCATCTTCCTGTGGCTCGATCTGGCCCTGGCCGGCTGGTATTTATCCCGCTGTTACGAGTACCATGATAAACTGTTGAACCTGATTCTTTAACGGATTCCGGCTCAGCGGTACACAGCCCCTCCTACCACCGGCTCCTCAGGTCTCATCGATTTAACCAGAAAGATTCTTGTCTTCCCACAGGTTCTGCCTCAGGTGGGCGGCTGCCCTTCCGTCTCCGTCAGGCAGGGCGGGACGGTCTGGGTGAGGCGGTCCGGCCAGGAATAGCAGCAGTAATAGTAAAACGGGGTCTCGCAATAACACACCTGCGACTCTTCGTGAATCAGGTACCAGCACCGAAAACAGCAGGCGGGCAGCTCCCCGGCGCAGGAAAAAGGGACGCCGTAGCTGCCGGCGCGAAATTCCTCCAGTCTGAACATCATTCCTTCCTTTGACCCCCTGCCTTCATTTCAGGGTGAAGGCATCCGTCAGGTATAATCAAGTATTGGATCCCCAGTTCAGGTTAAGGAACTTTATTATAATTCGTTATTATCATAAAGGTTTCTTGGGCGGATACGAAAGTAACAGATGGGGGCCGCCCGGCACAGGTGAGGACATTTGTGCCACCGGGCTTTTCATAGTTTGGAGAGAACACGGGCTCATGAGGCTCCTCTGAAAGTTTGAGGTTCGATAACCGAAAGGCGGGATGCGCTGCGCTTTCCCGCCCTACATTGTTCTACATTGTTCTGGTGGGGCGGCCGTCCCTGGCCGCCCATTGTCCTGGCGGGCGGGGAGGCCCGCGCCACCAGCGTTATCCAGTATTTCTGAGAGCCAAATGCTCTTGAGCGACTATCCGAAAAAATGACCTCCTTCAGCTTGGACGATTTTAATTACCATCTGCCCCCGGAGTACATCGCGCAGCATCCCGCGGCTTGCCGCGAGGACTCCCGCCTGATGGTGGTGGACCGGGCCCGGGGGAGGTGGCGGCACCACCGGTTTGCGGAGCTCCCGGAGATTTTGGACCCCCGGGATTTTCTGGTGCTGAACAACACCCGGGTGTTCCCGGCCCGGCTGCTGGGCAAAAAAGCCAGCGGCGGCCGGGTGGAATTATTGTTGCACCATCTACCCGAAGCGCTCCCTGGTAATGCTGATGCACATAGGGCTCGAGCCCGGGCCAGCTTTCGGGGGCATGGCCTCAAGGTTGGACAGGTACTTTATTTTGACCAGGGCTTGCGGGCCGAAATAACCGCGCTGGCGGGGCCGGGGGTGGCCGAGGTGGTCTTCACTACCCCGGAAGGGAACATCGGCGACGCGGTTTTGGGGCAGGGGCAGGTGCCGTTGCCGCCCTACATCCGCCGGGCGCCCGCAGCGCCGGACCAGGAGCGCTATCAGACGGTGTACGCCGCCCATCCCGGGGCCGTCGCCGTGCCCACCGCGGGGCTGCACTTCACCCCGGAGATCATGGCGCGCCTTCGGGCCGG
>CAZLRL010000430.1:0-2894 GCA_964561645.1 uncultured Desulfobacterales bacterium | reverse complement strand
CGAAATAAGAAACAGTGATGGGAAGCAAGGGATAGACACAAGGAGTCAGGTTGAGTGATTTTGCTAACCTAAAAATGACCCCCCTGGGAGTGTTTTGATAACGCAAAAATGACCCCCCTAACATCGACTTCTGATTCCACCGGGATTAAGGCTAAGGTGTGATCAGAGGTGGAAGGGATGATCAGGATGGATCAGTATGGGTATATCCGCACGGCGCACCGGGTCTATAAGAAGAGCATCAAGCAGATCTGCCGGGAGACCGGTCATTCCCGGAAGACGGTGAGGAAGGTCCTGCGGAGGGAGCCCTGCGGCTATTCCCCCAGGACTGAGCAGCCGTATCCGGTGTTGGGCCCTTACCTCCAGGTTATCGATCAATGGTTGACCGAGGACAGAACCAGGCCCAAGAAGCAGCGGCATACCGCCAAGCGGATTTATGACCGCCTGGTGCGGGAACTGGGCTTCCAAGGCAACGATTCCACGGTGCGGCGTTATGTCCGCAAGGCCAAAGTGCGTCTGGGGGTGCAGGTGACGCCGGCTTTTATCCCCCTGGAACCGGAGTGCGGCCGGGAAGCCGAAGTAGACTGGGGCTCGGCCACGGCCATCATCGCCGGCGAGAAGGTGTCGATCAAGTTTTTCTGCCTACGTTCCAAGTATTCCGGCAAACACTTCGTGCGCTGCTATCCGTGTGAACGGCAGCAGGCCTTCCTGGATGGGCATCTCCAAGCCTTTGCCTTTTTCGGGGGCATCTTCCCCGTCCTGATCTATGACAACCTCACCACGGCAGTCCAGAAAGTCTGCCGGGGCAAGGGGCGGGTGGAGCAAGAAGAGTTTGCCAAGTTCCGGGCCTACTACAACTTTACGCCCCGCTTTTGCAATCCTGCCGGCGCCCACGAGAAAGGCGGCGTCGAGGGACTGGTGGGTTATGTGCGACGGAACTATCTGGTTCCCATTCCTGAGGCCGAGAGCTTAGAAGACTTGAATGACCGGCTTCTGGAGGAATGCCTGACCTATGGCGAGCACCGCATCCGGGGGCGGGAAGGCACCGTCAACGAGCTGTTTGCCGGGGAGCAGGGCCATCTTTTACCGTTGCCGGAGACGCCGTTCACCGTCTTGCAGATCGGCGCCGGCAAGGTGGATGCCTATGCCACGGTGATCGTGGACAAGAACCGCTATTCCGTGCCCACGCGGTATACCGGGTTACGGGTCCGGGTCCACCTCTCCGTGACGCAGGTGGAGATCTTCCATGACGGGAAAAGGCTGGCCACGCACCCCCGGCTCTTTGGCAACAATAAATGGCAGCTGCACCCGGACCACTATCTGGAGCTGATTCAGCAAAGGCCTGAGGCCTTTTCCAGCGCCCGGCCGCTGCGCCGCTGGCGGGAGACCTGGCCTCCTGGTCTGGAGAAACTTCTGGCCAGGTTTCAGGAAAGCCAGGGAGAAACCGCAGGCCGCAAAGATTTTATCTCCGTGCTCATGCTCTACCGGGAGTATGCGGGCAAGGAAATCGAGGCGGCCGTGGAATTGGCTTTGGCACATCACCTGAGCTCGAGCCAGGGCGTGCAACATCTCTTGATGAAGACCGATCCTGAACCAGGCTTTGCACCTCTGCAGCAGTGGCCGACGACCCTGATTCCCGACCTCTCCGTTTACGGTCAGTTGGGATGGGTGTCATGAAAGCCACCACGGAGATGGTGCTCACCGACAATCTGCAGACGCTCAAACTCTCCCATATGTTGCGCCAGCTGGAACCGCAGCTCCGGCAGGCCCGGGAACAAAGCCTGGACTACGGAGACCTTCTCCTGTCCTTAACGGAGATCGAGTTGGAGGGACGGGCCGAGAATCGTCTGAAGCGGCGGCTGCGGGAGGCCAAGTTCCCACTTCTTAAAACGCTGGAGACCTTTGACCATCACGCCGCCCCCGGCCTTGACCGTCGGCTGCTCCATCAACTGGCGTCCGGAGAATATATCAACCAGAAGCGCAACGTCATCTTCCTGGGCAAAAGCGGCACGGGCAAAACCCACCTGGCCACGGGCCTGGGCGTGGAGGCCTGCCGCCAGGGTATCACCACCCGCTTTGTCACCGGCTGTGGTTTGGCCAACGAACTACTGGAGGCGCGCCAGGGTCTTACCCTGAGTCGAATAATCAACCGTTATGCGCGTTATGGACTGCTCCTCGTCGACGAGCTAGGCTACGTTCCTTTCTCCAAAGAAGGCGCCGAATTGCTTTTCCAGGTGTTGGCGGAGCGGCACGAACGGGGGTCAGTCATCATTACTTCCAACCTGGGCTTTGCCGACTGGAACCAGGTCTTCGGCGAGCCCACCCTGACCGCGGCGCTGTTGGATCGCTTGACCCACAAAGCGCACATTGTCACCTGTGACTGGGAAAGCTTCAGGCTGCAGGAGAGCTTGAAAGTCAAAGGCGGAGCAGCCAAAGAGAAACCGAGGGAGGCCAGCCTTGGCCGGTAGAGAGCTCACGGCCTGATGGGAGGGCGTGCTCGGCCCGCCCTGCATGCCCCGGGTGCCGGCAGGCCGAGCACGCTTTGCCCCGGCCGGCGGCTTGGCGTCAACATTCAACCTAAATCAAGAGGGGGGTCATTTTTCGGTTATCGCGGGGGGGCATTTTTCGGTTCCCATTTACAATTGCGGCTGTCGCCTTGCACAGACGTGGAATTGATCTCTCTCCAGACCCAAAACCAGAGACATCAGATAAGGAAAGCACAATGGGCGCGTGTTATTAGTTTGCAAGCTAAGGTAAAGAATTGAGAATTTTTCGGAATTTGACTGCATTAATTAATTTAGGATGGGATTCAAGTGGGTTACGAACAAGATGACGGGCTTTGCTCCTGAGAACAAACCCCTCCTTCAGAAGGCGCAATGAAACTGTCCCTCTCCCAT
>CAZLRL010000429.1:0-2904 GCA_964561645.1 uncultured Desulfobacterales bacterium | reverse complement strand
TGCCCCTGGTACATATATTCCAGCAGGGTGAGGGCCTGGAAGGGACAGGTGTCCACGCAGAAAGCGCAGCCGTCGCAATTCTCGTCGATGACCCGGGAAATGGTGGATTCCAGTTCGATGGCATCCTTGGCCAGGACCGTGGAGGCCCGGGCCGCGTTGGCCAGGGCTTCGGCCACCGACTCCTGGAGGGGCATGGGATAGTGGCAGAGACCGGCCAGGTAGATGCCTTCGGTGGGCGCGTCCACCGGCCTGATCTTGGCGTGGGCTTCGTTGAAAAAACCCTCGACATTTAGAGGGATCTTGTAAAGTTCGGCCAGCGGTTCGTTCCGATGGGGCACGATGGCCGTGGCCAGGGTCAGCAGATCCACGGTGAGCTCCACCGGCAGCTGCAGGATGTGATCCTTTACGGTGATCTTGAGGCGCCCGTCGGCTTCCTCCACCCGGGGCGGGTCGGCCAGGTGATAGCGGATGAAGATCACCCCCTGGTCCCGGGCCGCTTCGTAGAAAATCTCCCGCTCGCCGTAGGTGCGGATATCCCGGAACAGGACATAGACCTCCAGGTCCGGGTTCATTTCTTTGAGCTTCAGCGCGTTTTCCACGGAATGGCTGCAGCACACCTTGCTGCAGTAGGGTCTCTCGGGGTTGCGGGAACCGACGCACTGAATAAAAGCCGCGGCCTGAGCCTGCCTGATCCGGTCGCTTTCCTCGGCGATTTCCTGGTCCAGGTCCAGGGACAAAAGCACATGGGGGTTTTCGCCGTACAGATACTGGCCCACGGGCCGGTAGGGTTCGCCGCCGACGGCGATGACCACGATGCCATGGTCCACCACCTGGTTGCGGGACAGGGTGGTCCGGAAATTGCCCACCACCCCGCTGACTTTCTCTACCACGGAACGGTAGTAAACGGTGATGTTGGGGTGATTGATCACCTGGGCGATCAGGCTTTGCAGGCGCGGCCCCACATAGCCCCCTCGCCAGGTGGTGTGCAATTTGAGCGCGTTGCCGCCCAGGCGGGGTTTTCTTTCGGCCAGGTGGACCTCAAAACCCTGATCCGCCAGGTTGAGGGCCGCGGTCAGGCCGGTGACCCCGCCCCCCAGCACCAATGCCGTTTTGTTCACCGGCATGGTGATATAATCCAGGGGTTCGAGCAGCCGGGCTTTGGCCACGGCCATGTGCACCAGGTCCTGGCACTTTTCCGTGGCCGCGGCCTCATCTTTCATGTGCACCCAGGTGCATTGGTTGCGGATGTTGGCCATCTCGAACAAATATTTATTGAGGCCGGCATTCCGGAGCATGTCCTGAAAAATGGGCTGATGCGTCGAGGGGCTGCACGCGGCCACCACCACCCGGTTCAGATTGTGCTCCCGGATCATTGCCCCCATCTGGCTCTGCGCGTCCTGGGAGCAGCTGAACAGGTTCTCCTGCACGTACTCGACGTTGGGGAGGGAGCGGGTATACTCCGCAATAGCCGGGACGTCGGCGTAACCGCCGATATTGCGGCCGCAGTTGCAGACAAACACCCCCACCCGGGGTTGCTCCGCGGCCACCTGCCTTTCCGGGGGATACCTTTTGCCGCCGACCAGGGTGCCCCGGGCCGCAGCCAGGGACCTGGCCACCGCGGCGGCCGCGGCGCTGCCCTCCATGACCGTCTGGGGGATGTCCTTGGGGCCGTTGAAAAAGCCGCAGGAGTAAACCCCGGGCCGGGAGGTGGTCACCGGGGCGAAGCACTGGGTATCCATAAATTTATTGTGGCCCAGCCGCACCCCTAATTTTTTGGCCAGATCGATGGTGCCGGGGGAAATGACCCCTCCCACCGACAACACCACCATATTGAAGGTCTCTTCCAGCAGCTCTCCCGTCTCGGTGACGTACCGCAGCCGCAAATCCCCGTTGCCGGCCACCTGCTCCACGGTGTGCACCCGGGAGCGGATCAGCCGCGCCCCCTGGTCTTTAAGGCGCACGCAGTATTTTTCAAAATCCTTCCGGGGCGTGCGCATATCCATATAAAAAAGGGCCATGTCCAGGTGGGGGCCGATATGTTCCCGGGCGATGATGGCCTGCTTGAGGGCCGCCATGCAGCAGAAATTGGAGCAGTAGGGGTGACTGCCGGCCTGGGCGCTGCGCATGCCCACGCAATGGATCCAGGCGATTTTCTCGGGGAACTCCCGGTCCAGGGGCCGCATGACGTGCCCCTTGTAGGGTCCCGAGGGACTCAAAATGCGTTCGAATTCCAGGGAGGTCACCACGTTGGGGGATTTGCCGTACAGGTAGGGGGTCAACTCCGAAGGGTTGAACACCTGGTAGCCCGGGGCCAGGATCACCGCGCCCACGTTCAGCTTTCTGGTCCGCACCAGGTCCCCGTAGTTGATGGCCCCGGCCAGACAGACTTTTTCGCACAGACCGCAGCCCAGACAGCTGGCCCGATCCACGGCATAGGCCAGGGGCACGGCCTGGGGATAGCGGATGTAGGTGGCTTCCCGGCGGTCCAGCCCGGCATTGTATTCATTGACCGCACTGGCAGGGCACACCTGGCGGCAATCCCCGCACGCGGTGCACTTGTCCGGGTCGATATAGCGGGGCTGGTTTTTTAAAATGGCCTGAAAATTGCCCTCTTCGCCGGACAGGGAATCCAACTCCGAGCAGGTGATGATCTCGATGTTGTCGTGCCGGCCGACCTCGACCAGCTTGGGGGAGATAATTCACATGGCGCAGTCGTTGGTGGGGAAGGTCTTGTCCAGTTGGGACATGACCCCGCCGATGGTGGGGGACCGATCCACCAGATAAACCTGAAATCCGGAGTTGGCCAGGTCCAGGGAGGCTTGCATGCCGGCAATGCCCCCTCCCACCACGAGGGCGGCGCCGATTTTTTTCCGGGTGTTCATGGTACCCTCTCGTTTGCCCGCC
>CAZLRL010000428.1:0-2908 GCA_964561645.1 uncultured Desulfobacterales bacterium | reverse complement strand
AGAATCGGCCAGGAGAACCTCCTGACCCCGGGGCGCCTTGAGTCCCGAGGCAAAAACCGGCTCATGGGCCTTGGCGGGAATGGCGGCATACAAGAGCGCCGGCGGTTCCTCCCCGGCGCGCCGCAGAGCCGCCGGACCCGGGTCCAAACCCCGGATACGATCTTCCACGATCTCGAACCGGGGCGGCTGCAGGAGGCCGGCCAGCTGCTCCAGGTGCTGGCGGCGCACGTGCCCAAAGGCCCCTTCGGCCGCCAGGGCCTGGAGAACCTGCTTGACGGAAACAAACCCCTCCTTATCCAGCACTAGGCCGAATTCATCCGGCCGATGGCACAGAACATAGGTCAGCACTTTGGCCAGGTCCTCCAGCTGCCGGGGCAGGCGGGTCATGGCCGGGACCGGGCCCAAACCCGGTTTTCCTTACGATACCAGAGTCTTCTCATAAATTTTTCATACCAAAGGATGGTTGACAAGGCAAGGGAAGATGGTAAAAATATAAAGATACATTATGGAGCTTCAGTACTTCCGCGAGCAGCACCGGGAACCCCTGAGAGAGGCGCTGGTAGTGGCCGAGGAGGTCACCTCCGACTTTTTCAAGCTCACCAGCCGCCACTGGCTCCAGGCCCGCTACGACATCTCCACCCTGGCCCACCTCAGGGAAGAGGAAGTCTCCCCCCACGCCCTGGCCCTGGTGGCCAAATACGGCGGCTGCCCGCCGGGCTGGACGCTCAAATCCGCGTCCTTCGATTTTTACCGCATCTGCCTCCAGGACCACAACATCCTGAAGGCCCTGCTCTCCCGGCAGGACCTGAAGCTGTTCCCGTTACTGTGTTACATCCTGACCCATGAATTGGTGCACATCGTCCGGTTCAGCCGCTTCGAGGCCCTGTTCGACGCCTCGCCCCAGGAAATGGACCAGGAAGAAGCCCGGGTGCACCGTTTGACCTGGAAAATCCTGGCCCCCCTGAACGTTCAGGACCTGGGGCCGGTTATCAAATATTACGAGGACCAATGGCAAGGAGGTTGTGAAATATGCCCATCTATGAGTATCAATGCGCCGCGTGCGGACATGTTACCGAGGCCTGGCAGAAGTTTTCCGATGCGCCCCTGAGCACCTGCCCTGCGTGCGGCGGCCCGTTGGCCAAACTCATCAGCAACTGCGCCTTTCATCTCAAAGGCAGCGGCTGGTATGTCAGCGATTATAGCAGCAGCCGCCCGAATTCCGCCGCGCCCGAGGCAGCCAAGGACGCCGGAGAAGCCGGCAGCGACAAATCTTCCGCCTCAGGGGACAATGCGGCTTCAGCCAAAATTAAATGAGGCACCTGCTAAGACTCCCCAGGTGGGGAAGAAAGTGAGCCCTGGTGGCCGAAATTAAAAGTGCATTGGAACTGGCCCTGGAAAAGGCCGAGCAGTACGGCCGGGCCAGCAAGGAAGATCTGCTTCAGGATAAATACAAGGAGCAAGGACGGCAAAAGGCGGTTCAATTCCTCAATGTGGAAGAAATAAGCCTGGAGGAAGAACTGGCCGCCTGGCCCCCCGAAGTCCAGCCTCTGGCCCGCCGCGCCATGAAGGAGGTCTTCCTCAGAAACATCACCCTTCCCAAGGATGAGATAGCTGACGTGCGTCTGGAGCGGGCCCTCGAAGGCCTGATGGCCGTGGCCGCCGACAAAAATGCCATGGGTCGCCTCATCAAAGAAATAGACCAGATCATGCAGCAATACCTCGTGGCCCGGAATTCCGCCTTCCAGCAACTGAAAACCAGCTTCAGCCAAAGCCTGGGCGACTACACCCGAACCCTGGAGGCCCAGCTCAAAACCAAGGTCCGCCTGGACGTGGAACAACTGCCCGAGTTCCAGCAGGAATGGCGCAAGTTCGAAGGCAACCTCACCGCCCAATTCGAACCCCTGCTGGAAGGCCGCAAGCAGCAGATGCTGAAGCTGTAAGATGAAGATTGAATAATAAGGCTTAAATAATCGCAGTGGCCGGTGGTCCATCCCCGCCACTGTTTTTTTCTGAATTAACGGGAAGGGCCAGGGAACTCAAAGAATCCTTTCACTGATCTCCTCCTCCGGGAGCACAGGCATCTTGCCTGTGTCCCCGAAAACATGGATGAAACCAGGCTGAGCCCTCGGCCCCGGGCCCTCTCCCCCCGCATCTCATTCGTACCCCTGGAGGCCTCATGACCGCGGCTGAGAAGGTGGGCCCCATCCTGAAGTTGCTGGACCGGCATTACCCGGACGCGCACGTCACCCTGGATTTCACCAACCCCCTGGAGATGCTGGTGGCCACGATGCTGTCGGCCCAATGCACCGACGTCCGGGTCAACCAGGTAACTCCGGCTTTGTTTGCCAAGTATCCCACCGCCCAGGACTACGCCGAGGCCCCCCTGGAGGAGCTGGAGGAGATGATCCGCCCCACCGGTTTTTTCCACAACAAGGCCAAAAACATCCAGGCCCTGTGCCAAAAACTGGTAAGAGACTATGGCGGCGAAGTGCCGGCCTTCCTGGACGAACTCGTGGAACTGCCGGGCATCGGCCGCAAGACCGCCAATGTCGTGCTGGGCAACGCCTTCGGCATCCCGGGCATTTTTGTGGACACCCACCTGGGCCGGGTCTCCCAGCGCCTGGGACTCACCGAACACAAGGATCCGGTCAAGATCGAGTTTGACCTCATGCCCCTCATCCCCAAGGAACGCTGGGTGAAATTCTCCCACCAGATGATCTGGCACGGCCGCCAGGTCTGCCACGCCCGCAGCCCCAAGTGCCCCCACTGCCCCCTGTTGCCTTATTGTGATTACGGGCAGCAGACCCAAAGCAGCGCCAAAAAATCGTGATCAAAGAAAAACCGGTTTTCGGTTTCCATGCCAAGTTGCCGTCAGACAAGTAATTTTACTGTAGGGGCACGGCTTGCC
>CAZLRL010000427.1:0-2922 GCA_964561645.1 uncultured Desulfobacterales bacterium | reverse complement strand
GGTTTCGAGGCACCCGCGATTGCCGCAATTGCATTTTTCCCCCTCGGGCTCCACAGTGATATGCCCCACCTCACCGGAGGTGCCCGCGGTGCCTTGCCACAAGGCGCCGTTCAGGATCAGGCCGCCCCCGACGCCGGTCCCCAGCGTGATGCCGAGCATCTGATCGTGGCCCCGCCCTGCGCCCATCCAGTGCTCCCCCAGGGTGAAGAGGTTGGCGTCGTTTTCCAGGGTCAGGGGCCAGGGCAGCAAAGGCCGGAGACTGGGGATGAGGGCGCAATCATTCAACGCGGGCACGTTGGGGGAAAAGGCCACCAAACCTTCGTGGGGCAGGACGCGGCCCGGTACGCCAAAGCCGGCCGCCTGGACTTCAGCCCCTTTTTTCCGGGCCTCCTCGGCTGAGGCCAGCATTTCATTGGCCAGCCCCTGGATGAAGGATTCCTGCTCCGTCAAGGAGGCGGTGACTTTCTCCCATCTCCGCAGGATATCCCCCTGGCGGCTCACCAGGGCCCAGCGCACATTGCTGCCTCCCAGATCCAGACCCAGCACCACGGATTTTTTAGCCATTGAGGATCACCTGTGGACCACGAGGTCCGGGATAATTTCTCGGATATCAGCCACTGCCACCGCGCCGGCCCGGACCAGGCGGGGTGGGCTTCCGCGCACCTCCACCACCGTGGAAGGGAGCCCCCCGGGACAGGGACCGGCATCCAGAATCAAAGCGAGATCTTCCCCAAAGGTGGACTCCACTTCGTCGGCCCGGGTGAGGGCCGCCTCCCCGGCCCGGTTGGCGCTGGTGCCGGTCACCGGGAAGCCCAGCGCCTCGATCAGGCGGCAGGTCGCCTCCTGCCGCGGTTGGCGCACACCCACTCCCCCGATGGCACCGGTCAGCCAGGGGGACAGCTCCGGTCGGGCCGGTAAAATCAGGGTCAGAGGACCCGGCCAAAATCGGGCCATGAGTTTTCGGGCCAGGCGCGGTATATCCCGGGCCAGCCGGGGAACCATATCCGGTCCGGACACCAGGAGCAACACCGGTTTGTCCGGGGTCCGCCGCTTCAGTTCGAACAGCTGCGCCAGGGCCTTTTCCTGAAATGGATGGGCCGCCAGGGCGTAAAAGGTTTCCGTGGGCAGAGCCAATAATTGCGCGGCATTCAGATACTCTCGAGCCGCCCGCCACAACTCCTCGGCCCTGTCCTTCTGCCATTGCCAGACGGCCGCCATGGGCTCATGATACCCTGCGCCTGGACCCCTGACAAGGGTAATCGTCCGAGTTTTCCTGGCTATTCCGGCTCCAGAGGCCAAAAACCAGGTCTTTCCCCGAACCTCACTTCCCACTATAATTAATAAAAGAATAATAATAGCTGGAGAGAAATCAACGCCTCCGGCAAAGAGAGTGAACCCGTCCTATGCAACCCATACGTATAAAGGAGGAGTGTCGGGCCTGTCTGGCCCGGCTGGTGGAGCTGACGGTCAACCTGGCCACCCAGGACCCGGAATTGAGAAGCGCGGCCCGGGACGCGGCCCTGGCCATCATTGAAGAAGAGTTTTCACCGGAGGCCATCAGCGCGCTCATCGCCAACCGCTTTCACCAGGAAATCAAGCTCATCACCGGCAATCCCGACCCTTTTTTGCCCCACAAGGAGACCGAAACCGCGTTTCTGGGCCGCCACTTCCAGTCGGTGGCCCATACCTTTCCCGACAATCTGGAAGCCCTGCTGAAGCTCGCGGTGCTGGGGAACGCGGTGGATTTTTTCCGCTCCGAAGAAGAGGTCTCCCGGGAATTTTCCCAGGAAATTTCCTTCACGGTTTCCCACCTGGACACGTTCGAGGCCCGGCTCAATACCGGGCCGGGCCTGCTGCTGTATCTGGCGGACAATGCAGGCGAGCAGCATTTCGACGCGCCCTTGGTGCACCACCTGCGCCGCCGCGGCTGGCAGGTGCTCTACGTTGTCAAGGGAGCGCCCATCCAGAACGACCTCACCCGGGCGGACCTGGAGGCTTCCGGGCTCCTGGATCATCTGGAGCCGATTTTGGAAACCGGGGCCGAAACCGTGGGCCTGGTGCTCTCCGAAGCCAGTCCCGCGTTCCGGGATATGTATGACCAGGCCGACCTGATTCTGGCCAAAGGCATGGGGCATTTTGAGACCATGGGACATTGGCGTGACAGCCGCCTGTTTTTCCTGTTCCAGGCCAAGTGCCGCCCGGTGGCCCAGACTCTGAGGTTGCCCGTGGGGAGCTTTGTCTTGATTCACGCCGACAAGATTTCCCCCCTTGACAAAAAAATCTCGGGTGATTATAATAATACTACCTTGCAGGTCCCTTAAACGGGGTGAACAGGGAAGACGGTGTGAAGCCGTCGCGGTCCCGCCGCTGTAATTGGGGACGAAACCGGCAGAAGCCACTGGGGAAGTAATCCTGGGAAGGCGCCGGCGGTAGGATGATCCAAGAGCCAGAAGACCTGCCTGCAAGTGCCGGCGTTGGGTTGGCGCGGTTCCACCCAACGCCATCCCTTTGAGGACCAAGTAAACTGGGTGCAATCCTCAACTCTAGCCGAAGAGTTGAGGTTTTTTTTTGGCGGGAGATTTCGAGGTATTCCTGGCTGAGGATGACCGGGAATAAGGGCTCTCTCTTCACAGCATGTTTAAGCGGACTTTTATCCCAGGACGGTTTGTCCTACTCCTTATCCACGGCGCCCTGACGGTCCTGGTCCTGCTGGCCTGGCTGATCCCGGAAATTCCAGCCAGTCCAGTAGGCCGGGGCCGGCAGGTTTTTGCCCCCGCCTCGCCTCGCCGCCTGGTTTCCCTGGCCCCCAGCATCACGGAAATCCTCTACTTCCTGGAAGCGGGCGACCGGCTGGTGGGCGTAACCTCTTATTGCAATTTTCCGCCGGAAGTGAAAAACAAACCCCGGGTCGGGACCTACTGG
>CAZLRL010000426.1:0-2926 GCA_964561645.1 uncultured Desulfobacterales bacterium | reverse complement strand
GCGGGTCATGCCCGCCATCCAAAAAGTCTATATCCGTGTGGCAGATGCCGGACGCGACCAGGCGCACCAGCACTTCGTCATCCCGGGGACCTTCGAGTTCGAGGGATTCGATTTCTAATTGATCGCGGTTCGGGCGTAAAACCGCGGCCTGTATTTGATGAACGGGGCTGTTGCCGGGATCAGTCAAAGCTTGCTCCAGGGTTTAGAATTTTCAGGAAATTGGACATATTAGAACCGGTTGCAAACCTAGTTTACTGTCATCCTGACGAACTATAATAAGTTAAAGACTACAATAAAGAATAAAAAATGTAGAACCGCCGCGCCCGGCGGTCGGGCGCCGGCGAGGGCGCTGGGCTACATTTTCATATAAAGCGAAGAATCTAGTAAATTTAAATTCCTAGACCCTTCGCTGCGCTCAGGGTGACAGGAAAAACCAGGTTTGAAATGACTTGAAATAAATATGTAGCCGCAGGCTTTAGCCTGCTCCACCACAGGTTGAAAACCTGTGCCACCAATATTTTCCTTCAGAATGATCTGTTGAAACATAAATTGGGGTTTTTTGTCTCCAGAAACTCGGGGGTTTGATATCCGGCCTTTCAACTTTTTGAAAACACAACAATAGATACTTCAGTCGCTAGGCCCCTCCAGAAAAATATTTTTTACTTTGACAAGGGTCTCTTTTCAAAACGAGACCTTCTATCGCACCGCACTGCTCTGCTCTGGACCTTGTTATTGAGAGGAGCCCTCAGTCGCTTACCTGGAGCACGATTTTGCCCCGCACATGGCCGGCCTCGCTTATCTCATGGGCCCGGGCGGCCCGGGCCAGGGGGAGGACTTCGGTGACCACGGGTTTCACTTCGCCGGCGTCGATCAGGGCCGCGATTTGCCGGAGCTGATCGGAGTTGGGTTGGACTATAAGGCCTTCGCCCCGCACGCCGTATTTTTCGGCGGTCTCCGGGGAGGAAATACCCAGGGTGGCCACGAGAATGCCGCCTTTTTTCAGCACCTGCCAGGAGCGCTCCTGGGTCTCGCCGCCGATGAGATCAAAGACCACGTCGACTTCGCGCACCTCCTCCTCAAACCGGGTGTGGCGATAATCGATCACCGTTTCGGCGCCCAAGCCCTGCAAAAACGCGGCATTTTGGGTGGAGGCGGTGCCGATTACCCGGGCCCCCTTCCATCTGGCCAACTGGACCGCAAAATGTCCCACACCGCCGGCCGCGGCATGGATGAGCACGGTTTGGCCGGATTCGAGGCCGGCTATGTCAAAGAGGGATTGCCACGCGGTCAGGGTGTCCAGGGGCACGGCCGCGGATTGGACAGAGTCGAGGGACGCGGGTTTGGGCGCCAGGTGCCGGGTCCCGGCGGCCACATATTCTGCGTAGGCGCCGTCCCGCCTGAAATCCAACATGCCCATGACGGCATCCCCGGTCTGAAAAGTCGTAACTCCGGCGCCCACCGCGTCCACGGTCCCGCAGACATCCCAACCGGGAATCAGGGGAAGCTGATGCTGCAGCCAGTCCTGGAGATGGCCGGCCCGCACCTTCCAATCCAGGGGGTTGATCGCGGCGGCCCGGACCCGGATCAGCACTTCCCCCGGGCCCGCCTGGGCGCGGGGCACTTCTTCCAGAACCAGAACCTCAGGACCCCCGTAAGTATGGAAGCGAATTGCCTGCATGGTTGCCATGATGCGCTCCTTATAAATAAGTTCAAGGTTCAAAGTTGAAGGTTCCGAGGAAAAGACCAAGTAGGGTGCGTCTTAGGCACCATGTAAATATTTTCTTGAAAAATCATGTCTTCTTAAGTTTTCAAACCAAAGGTTCCTGCAGTCGTTTTTACCATCCTGAGCGTAGTGAAAGATCTTGAACTTATTGAAAAGACTAGATTCTTCGGTCGCTTCGCTCCCTCAGAATGACAGAATGCAGTAACACCAGGTCTTTGGGTTCTTCTGAAAGACCTCTCTTTTTGGGGTCATTATTACGACAGATTCGTAATTCAAGTTTTAAAGTTAAGTGCTGCAAGGGAAAGTTTCCTGAGTTGGAAGCCGGATCCGCTTCCCGCCGCGCACAGGTGAGACGCCTGTGCCACCGGGCCTTTCGTTGTTTTTTGAGGCTGTGGTTCATGGGTGGCAGCCTGAAAAATTTCTTCAGGTCCACAATCTGGTGAAACAGCCGTTTCTGGCCGCCTATTGTCCGGCGGGCACGGAGGCCCGCCCCACCTGATTTTACCCGTTCTTGAGCCAGACTCAGGCTCGCGTGCCACCGGTCATTATCCACCCTTATCAAGCACAGGGCCGCAGGACTGGAATGATCAGGTCGGAAATGTGACTAATTTACGGAAAAGATAAGGATGGAACCGGAGATTGCAACGAGCTGAACGGTGGCGGGAGATTTTTGGTCAGAAGCGCCACCTTGACAAGAAGGAAAGAGGACTAAATTTAAAACACAAGACAGGTTCCCTGCGCTCGTTTTCCTCCTGGGCCCGGTTTTTGTTCTCCTCCGGGCGAATTGCCCTGGAACATTTCTGGAAGGATCGAACTATGAATCGTCGAGAATTTTTCACCGGCGAGGCGGCCGCCAAGCAGCTCGAGGATTCCCTGCGGCGCCTCCAGGTGGATACAGTGGATCTTCTGCAATTCCATGAAATCATTCGGATGTCCGACCCGGAGCGCATCTTTGCTCCCGGCGGCGCGTACGAGGCCATGGTCAAGGCCAAAAAAGACGGCAAAATCCGCTACCTGGGCTTCCCTTTAGAAAGGGGGGAACTTAAAGGGGAAAAAGTTACTTGATGTTTCAGGACTAATTCAGGCCCCACAAAAATCTTCGCACCCTCACCCGGCACTGCCTGCCGCGTGGCCTCCCTGGGGGGGGTCTCATACCAAGTTGCTGTCATATAGGTAACAAAATGTAGCCGCAGGCTTCAGCCT
>CAZLRL010000425.1:0-2932 GCA_964561645.1 uncultured Desulfobacterales bacterium | reverse complement strand
ACACGGGCCGCGTCCCCCTGGTCCACGATCTCCTTGGTTTTCAGGACCGGGTGGGGGCAGGCCTGGCCCCGGCAGTCCAATTCCCGGCTGGTCATGGCCCTTCTCCTTCGCATACCCTGGCAAATATCATGATAATTCCAATACCTCCAAACCAAGGCGGTGGTGAAGATTTAATTTCCTAAGGCGCCATCCCGTGCGCCCGGTCCGGTTGCTCCGGAAAAATTATTTTAAGAGCCCGATAAAAACGTCACCCGGGTTAGGAACCGCAAAAGAGGTCTGTGGTGGGAAATGCCTGGAAAGCTTACCGAGGACTCGTTGGGGAGGGGAAATTACCTGCCGTCATCACAGGAGCGGCAGCCGATCCCAGGCCGTCCGCCACGCCCCTCGGGGCCCACCGGGTGCGGAGAGTCTTGCCAAGACTCTCATCTGGCCTGGGCCTCAGGATTTGCGCCGCACGCAGAGCACGGACAGACGCACCAGGGATCACCTCCTCGACAAGATATTTGACCAAGAGGGCCAGGGATCGCCGACCCCGGTCCTCCCCTCAAAATATTTTCGTAACCATCTGATTATATCCGAGGTCCCCCGAAAAGCAATAACTTTCGGATATTGATGATAAAAGCGGGCGCGGCCCGAATACCTGGCCCGGACCCGATTGACAGCGGGCCGGGACTGCGGTAAATGCTAAACAAATTGCCCTCAAGGATGCCGCCATGATCGTAATTATCCTCTTATTAGGCTGCCTGGCCCTCTGGCCCGGCGGCCCCGGGGCCCAGGCCCTGCCCTCCGCTCCCCCGGAAACGCCGCCCCCGGCCGCGCACCCCGCGGCCGCGGCGCCCCCGGCTCCCGCAACTCCGGAAGTCCGCTTCCCCTATTTTCCTTTGCCGGAAAAGCTCAGTCTGTGCGGCGAGGCCGTGCCCCTGAAAGAACAAAGTGTCAGGGAATCCCTGGACCGGGAATTCGTCATCGTGGTCTGGAGCCGGGCCCAGACCACCATGTGGCTCAAGCGGGCCCACCGCTACTTCCCCGAAGTGGAGCGCAAACTCAAGTCCCGGGGCCTGCCCGATGACCTGAAATACGTGGTCCTGGTGGAAAGCGACCTGCGCCTCCAGGCCCGCTCCCACGCCGGCGCCACCGGACCCTGGCAGTTCATGGGGCCCACGGCCCAGCGGTTTGACCTGAAAATCAACAACGACGTGGATGAACGCCTGGATTTCGGCTCCGCCACCGACGCGGCCCTGGATTACCTCAAAATCCTGCGCCGCCAACTGCCCAGTTGGGCCCTGGCCCTGGCCGCGTATAACTGCGGCGAAGGCCGGGTGAAACGGGAAATGGCGGCTCAGCGGGTGAGAAATTATTACCACCTGGCCCTGCCCGAGGAGACGGAACGCTACGTGTATCGGGTCCTGGCGGCCAAAGCGGTGTGCGAAGCCCCCGCGGCCTACGGCTTCGACATTCCCCCCCAGGGCCTCTATGGGCCGTTGGATTACGACCAGGCCGAGGCCATCTTGACCCAGGAAACCATGGTGCGCAGCCTGGCCGCGGCCTGCGGCACCTATTACAAGGACTTCAAGGACATGAATCCCTGGATCAAGGGGGACTCCCTGCCGCCGGGCTCTTATGTGTTCAACCTCCCCAAAGGCTCCGCCGACCGCTTCGCCAAAGCCCAGCGCTTCGGCGGCCTGGAGCCCAAAGTGGAGACGCCGTCCCAGCTGAAGCAGTAAGAAAAGGAAAACAATGCCCAATCCTGACCAAGAACCTGTTTCCCTGCTCCTCACCGCGGCCTGGGTCATCACCATGAATCAGGACTATGAGGTCTTGGCGCCCGGCGCGGTGGCCGTCCGCGATGCCGCTATTGTGGCCGTGGGCCCCCCTGATGAGCTTGGCGGCCGTTTTGCGGCCGCGCGGGTCCTGGACTATCCCCAGGGCCTCATCCTCCCCGGTCTGATCAACGCCCACACCCACGCGGCTATGGCCCTGTTCCGGGGCCTGGCCGACGACCTCCCCCTGGAGGAGTGGCTCAATGACCACATCTTCCCCGCGGAGCGCCACCTGGACCACGATTTCGTCTATTGGGGCACCAGGCTGGCGGTGGCGGAAATGCTCCTGTCCGGCACCACCACCTTCTGCGACATGTATCTGTTTACCGACGCGGTGGCCCGGGCCGCGGCGGATACCGGCATCCGGGCGCTGGTGGGGGAGGTGCTCTATGACTTTCCCTCCCCCAATTACGGCGCCCCCGACAACGGCCTCACGTTCACCGAGGACCTCCTGCGCTCCTACCAGGGCCATCCCCGGGTGCGGGTGGGCGTCCAGCCCCACGCGGTCTACACCTGCTCGCCGGACCTCCTGGAGCGCAGCAAGGCCCTGGCGGACCGCTACCACACCCGCTGGATCATCCACCTGTCCGAGACCGCCAAAGAAGTGGCCGACTGCCTGGAACACTACGGCGACACCCCGGTGGGCCACCTGCACCGTCTGGGGCTGCTCACTTGCAACACCGTGGCCGATCACGCCGTGGTTCTGACCGGCCGGGACCTGGACCTGCTGGCGGCCACCGGCACCGGCGCGGTCCATTGCCCGGAATCCAACATGAAGCTGGCCAGCGGCATGGCCCCGGTCGTGAAGCTGCTGGCCCGGGGGGTGCCCGTGGGCCTGGGCACGGACGGCTGCGCCTCCAACAACAACCTGGACATGCTCTCAGAGCTCGATACCGCGGCCAAGCTGGCCAAGGTGCGCGACCTCAACCCCACGGCCCTGCCGGCCCGGGAGGCCCTGGCCCTGGCCACCCGCCAGGGTGCGGCGGTCCTGGGTCTGGATCAGGAAGTGGGCCGCCTGGCGCCGGGGCTCAAGGCCGACCTGGTGGTCGTCGACCTGGACCAGCCGCATCTCACCCCCCTTTACGACCCCTATTCCCACCTGGTCTACGCGG
>CAZLRL010000424.1:0-2936 GCA_964561645.1 uncultured Desulfobacterales bacterium | reverse complement strand
AGCACCTGGGACACCCGCTCCTGGAATTCGTCGAAGCGCAACGGCCGGTTGTCCAGGGCCGACGGCAGCCGGAAGCCGTACTCCACCAGGGTCTCTTTCCGGGAGCGGTCCCCCCGGTACATGCCCCGGAGCTGGGGCACCGAGATGTGGCTCTCGTCGATGACCACCAGGGATTTTCTGGGCAGATAATCCAGCAGGGTAGGGGGCGGCTCTCCCGGGGCCCGGCCCGTCAGATGGCGGGAATAATTCTCGATGCCGTGGCAGAACCCCAGCTCCCGCATCATCTCCAGGTCGAAGAGGGTGCGCTCCCGTATGCGCTGGGCCTCGATGAGCTTGCCCTGATTCTCGAACCAGGGCACCCGTTCCCGCATCTCCGCCTCGATGGCGGCCAGGGCCTGGCGCCGCACCAACTCCGGGGTGACATAATGGCTGGCGGGGTAGATGGCCACTTTGGCCAGGTGGCGCAAAGTCTTGCCCCGCAAGGGATCGATTTCCTTGATGGACTCCACCTCGTCGCCGAAAAAATCCACCCGGATGGCCCGGTCTTCCTCGTAAGCCGGAAAGATTTCCACCCGGTCCCCCCGCACCCGGAAGGTGCCCCGGTGGAAGTCCAGGTCGTTGCGCTCATAGAGGATGTCTACCAGTTTGCGCAAGACCTGCCGGCGGTCCTTTTCCATGCCGGCTTCGAGATACAGGAGCATGCCGTGATAGGCCTCCGGCGAGCCCAGGCCATAGATGCAGGAGACCGAGGCCACGATGATGACGTCCTGGCGCTCCAGCAGCGACCGGGTGGCGGAATGGCGCATGCGGTCGATGGCTTCGTTGATGGAGGAGTCCTTTTCGATGTAGAGGTCGGCCTGGGGAATGTAGGCTTCCGGCTGATAATAGTCGTAGTAGGACACGAAATATTCCACCGCGTTGTCCGGAAAAAATTCCTTGAATTCCCCGTAGAGCTGGGCCGCCAGGGTCTTGTTGGGGGCCAGGACCAGGGTGGGGAGGTTTAATTGGGCCACCACATTGGCCACGGTGAAGGTTTTACCGGAGCCGGTGACCCCCAGGAGCACCTGGTGGGGATGGCCGGACTTGACCCCTTGAGCCAGCTTTTTGATGGCCCGGGGTTGGTCGCCGGTGGGAGTAAAATGCGTGCGCAGCTCAAAAGTGTCAGACATCACTGATTCTTATCGGCAGGACGGGAATTTTTGTTGTGGGGGGAGGGCCGAGGGAGCACAACTTCCCATCCCTCCCCTCAAACCCCTCCCCGCAAAGATCTATTTTATCAAATTTGGGCGGCAATGAGGAAGGTGGGGATTTTGTCGTCTCTAAAAAAGACCAGGCGGGATTTAACTGAACTGTTGGAAAATTCCCCTATCCAAGCGCTGGTGGGATGACCAATACCACTGGCAGCCCTTGGGTGAAGACTCCTTCCCTTTTATGGAGTTGGGGGAGCGGGTTCGGGGGAGGAGAGGGCAGGAGTCCGCGCTCCCTGGCCCCCTCAGGGGGAAAAGGCAGAATTTCTAAAAAAAAGAGGCGAAGTGGGAAACTACTTCACTACCACAATTCTTCAAGGATCCAGCTTTCTCCTCATGATGAAGAAGGAATCGTCTTCTTCAAAGTCAGGGGAGAAGGTTTCCACTATCCTGAACCCCATTTTTTCGTAGAGTCGCCTGGCCCCTCCCTTGACGACGTCCACGTCCAGTTCCACTTCGTCCAGGTCCTTCTTTTTCAATTCCTGGAACGATTGTTCCAGAAGTTGCGTGGCGATGCCCTGGCCCTGATAATCCGGGTGGACTGCGACCCGCAGGATGATGGCCCGCCGGGCGACCTTACAGCAGCAGGCCACCAGAAAACCGACGATGTCGGCCGTGACCGCGTCCACGGCTACCAGGAAAACGTCGTCCAGGGAGGCCTTGAACTGGTAGTAATCCCACTGACCTCCGAAGGCCAGACACTCGATTTCCATGATGCGGGGGAGATCTCGGAGAAGGGCTCTCCGGATGCCGATGCCGACGTCCTTGGGGGCTTCCATGAGTATAACAGGCATGATCCACCTCCTGTGGAACAGGTGGTGAGGTTAACCTGTAAAGCCGAGTTGTGGAGAGTCAGGTTGATCGGGCCGCTGTCACCAGCCAACCATGAACCGGATAGAGGGTACGGTAAAGGAGAAAACTGCTTGAACCTTCAGACAATTCGGGTGGCTGAGCGGGGAGAGGCGCTTTAGGCACCCGGCCGGTAAAAATGAACCATAGATTAAATGCTTATACAAAACTTTTCGGTAAATTGAAAGAAAAAAATTGGGGCTTCAAGGAATTTTATGTAAGGTTTCCGGGCCGGGGGACTCTGCGTCCGGAAAAAGAGTTTTATCCAATAATCCTGAATTGTTGCCTCAGAGGAGAAGGCCCTTTGATTTTTGTTAAGACGGGGGACGGCGGGTTAAAATCAGGGTACTATCAAGGGTGTCTCCAAATAATTTTTTTGCGGTCGGAAAAGCTGCTTGTTTTCCGACCGCAAACATGACATTTATTCCAGTATGACTGGGAAGACCGGACAGTCGGGGGTGCTCTGGGGGAGAGGCCTGGGGCTGGGTGCCCTGCTCCTGGTCCTGGGGATCTTGCTGTCCTGCGGGGAAGCGGGCGGCGATCGGCTGTCCTGGGTGCTCCAGGCCTCCTGGGCCAGCTACCGGGAACACTTCATTTCCCCGGACGGCCGGGTGGTCCTCCATGAGCGGGAGGACGGCACCATCTCCGAGGCCCAGGCCTATGCCCTGCTGCGGGCTTTGTGGGCCGGAGACGAACCCACCTTTGCCCGCCTCTATCAATGGACCAGGAACAACCTGTCCCGGGAGGCCCGACACGGCGACCACCTGCTGGCCTGGCAATGGGGCCGCAAAGCCGACGGCTCCTGGGGGGTCTTGGACTGGAATACCGCCAGCGACGCGG
>CAZLRL010000423.1:0-2941 GCA_964561645.1 uncultured Desulfobacterales bacterium | reverse complement strand
TCATCAGAATGGTGACCTGATGGGCCGATTCGGGAGACAGGGTCCAGAAGTCCCATTGCATGTCGTGATCCCGCAGGCCGCTGTCCGCGCGGCGCTTCTGGGAGTGGATGAAGTGCTGGAACTTCATGGGGTCGCGCACGAAAAAAACCGGCGTGTTGTTTCCCACCATGTCGTAGTTGCCCTCGGTGGTGTAGAACTTGAGCGCAAAGCCGCGCACGTCCCGCCAGGTGTCGGGACTGCCGCTTTCGCCGGCCACCGTGGAGAACCGAGCCAGCACGTCGGTCTTCGTGCCCGGCTGGAACACCGCGGCCTTGGTGTAGGCGCTGACATCCTGGGTGACCTCGAAGTAGCCGAAGGCCCCGGAACCCTTGGCGTGAGGCTGGCGGTCCGGGATCATCTCCCGGTTGAAGTTGGCCATCTGCTCCATGAGGTAGTGGTCCTGCAGCAGGACAGGACCGTCGGGCCCCACGGTGAGCGAGAACTCGTCGCTGGCTACGGGGATCCCGGCATCGGTGGTGGTGGGTTGGCGTTCATCGTCTTTCATAGTAAATTCTCCTTTTGGCGGTGTTGGGTGACCTCCAAAAAACCCTCCGGCAGCCGCACTCTGCGCAGGCACCAGCCGCTCGGCCAGGCCCTGGCGGTTAAGGGGATCCGGGGGCAGAGGTCAGGGAGTTTTGATGATCGGCGACGGGGATTCCCGACGCGGTGGTGAAATTTCTTTCGCCAACTTTTCTTTCCATATCGACAACTCCTGATTAGGAGGCTTGGACGCCCCCACCACCAGGAGTTCCTCAGCTTTTTTGGCGATCCCGGCAAGCGGAGCAGACGCCGTGATATTCCATGCGGCTGTCCAGCACCTGAAAGCCGAAGCGCTGCAACACTTCTTCCGTATCAACAGTCAGGCCGCCTTCCATGTCCTGGATTTTTCCGCAGACAGTGCAGATCAAGTTGACGTGCTCACTCAGATTGGTTTCCCAGCGGTTGTCCGGTTCAACCTCCAGCATTTTCACCAAGTTCAGACTCTCGAGCTTGTTCAAAGTGTTGTAAATGGTGGCCAAACTGATGTCCGGGTGGGTTTTCTGGATTTCGTGAAAAATGTGCTGCGCGTTGGGGTGAATGTCGGTGGAGGCCAGATAGTCGATGATGGCCCGTCGCTGTGGGGTCAGGCGGATGCCAGCCCTTTGGAGTTCACGGATGACTTTTTCTCGGTCCAGCATAATATATTTAGAATAGTTTTTTTTTTATAATTATTCTAAATTAAAGTCAAGAAAAAAATGCTCCTCTCCGCAGGGTGTGAGTAAGAGGGAATCGCGCCCGGCCCCCCACTTTTTGATCAACTGCAGCGAAGGCTTCCCTATGGGGCGCCAAACACACCTACAGGGATTTTGAACTCGAACTTTTGGTGGCTGCCGTTGAAAAAATCGGGTAAAAATGCTATGGGTGAAGTACTTTCTCGCCGCCCTCCCGGCCGGGAGGCCCGACATGTCCGTGCATCCGGACCCAATCCAACCACCTGAGGAGATAACTTCATGGCCAGAATAACTGCTATCGAGGGGCTGGAAATTCTCGATTCCCGGGGCAATCCCACCGTCCGGGTCATGGTCACCCTGGAGAACGGCATCCGGGCCAAGGCCTCGGTGCCTTCCGGGGCCAGCACCGGGGAACGGGAAGCCATCGAGTTGCGGGACCAAGACCCCCAGCGCTATGGCGGCAAAGGGGTGCTCAAAGCCGTGGCCAATGTCCGGGAAAAGATCGCCCCGGAATTGATCGGCCTGGAGGTGTATCGGCAGGTGGAAATCGACCGCCTCATGATCGCCATGGACGGCACCCCGAACAAGGCCAATCTGGGGGCCAACGCCATTTTAGGGGTGTCCATGGCCGTGGCCCGGGCCGCGGCCAAACACGCGGGCCTGTCTTTGTACCGTTACCTGGGCGGGCCCGGCTGCCGGCGGCTGCCCGTGCCGTGCATGAATATCATCAACGGCGGCGAACACGCGGACAACAGCGTCGATTTCCAGGAATATATGGCCGTGCCCCTGGGCGCGCCCTCTTTTCGGGAAGGCCTGCGCTACGTGGCCGAAACCTTCCACGTGCTCAAGGGGCTGCTCAAAAAGCGCAACCTGGCCACCAGTGTGGGGGATGAAGGGGGCTTCGCGCCCAACCTCCCCAGCAATGAAGCCGCGATGGACATCATTATCGAGGCCATTGAGAAGGCCGGCTACCGTCCGGGGGAGGATATTGCCATTGCCCTGGATTCGGCCGCGAGCTCGTTTGTCGCGGACCAGCCCGGGGTGTATGACCTGAAAAAATCGGGCGGGGGCACCAAGACCAGCGACCAGATGATCGAGATGGCCGAACAATGGTGCAACAAATATCCCATCGTCTTATGGGAAGACCCCCTGGGGGAAAACGATTGGGAAGGGTTCCGCAAATTCACCGCGCGGCTGGGCGACAGGATCGAAGTGGTGGGGGACGATTTATTTGTCACCAATACCACATACATTGCCCAGGGCATACGGGAAAAAAGCGCCAACTCGGTGCTGATCAAGCTGAACCAGATCGGCTCGGTGACCGAGACCATGGAGGCGGTGGCCATGTGCCGGGAGGCGGGCTGGCGGTTTTTCATCTCCCACCGCTCGGGGGAGACCGAAGACGATTTTCTGGCGGATTTCGCGGTGGCCATGGACGGCGGGCATCTCAAGACCGGCTCGGCCAGCCGCAGCGAGCGCATCGCCAAGTATAACCGCCTCCTGGAGATTGAAGCGGAGCTGGGCGGCGGGGCCACTTATTTCTGGAAGTACGATTGGGAAAGATAATATAAAGGCTTGGGGGCGGCGGGTCGCGCCTCCCCGCCCCCTCCACCAAACCCTCCGTCCCTACCTTTATTAAAAAGACTAGATTCTTCGGTCGCCTGCGGCTCCCTCAGAATGACAGATATGAG